>DRQL01000240.1 GCA_011371465.1 Gammaproteobacteria bacterium
CTGCTGATCCGCAGAATGATTCCAGGCCGGGGCTTCGAAATAGAGATTGACCCTGTGATCGTCCGGCCGGGGCTGGTCCAGCTGGAGAGAAAACTGCAGCTGGTGCCCCCACACCTGCTCGAAGCGTGCACGACCAAATTGCGGGATTCTGTGGGTCAGTGCGCATTGCCCGGGCCCTGTCTCAACCTCCCAGCGCGACTGCTCCCAACGTGCCTGGAACGGCTGGGTATTCGCCGCCAGCGTGGTACTGAACATAAGGACCAGGAAACCCAGGGCTCGCGCCACCAGGCGGTAATCGCAGTAAGGTTTCATACCCGGTGTGTCGACGTCCGCGCAGCGCTTCTTGAATACCGGGCAGGGATCGGATAACTGGCACAACATCTGCTTGATATCTGTCGCAATGTGACATTGTCACTAACTGTGCGAAATTCAGCCACATTCTCCCAGTAGAATCATAGACTTTTGTCAGCATGACATGACAATTCGTCAGATTGTCTGCCTATTCTGTCGAATAAACATACAGTTTCCGGGGAGCTATCGCGGCCTCCGAAAAACCGTAATAACACTTATTCAACAAGTAGTTGAATACAGTACAGACACCCCGCCTGCCGCTACCGATACACTTTATGTTAGATTTTCCTTATTTACTGATTAGCCGAATAACCATGATTAAACGGCTATTCTGTCGGGATTCCTGTCACTTTCCCACCACGCCTCCCATCCCTCGGGAAATTCACTCCAGAAACACCATAACCACATGTTTTTTAAAGTTTTAATAATTCTGGCCCGCAACCTGCAGTGGCCCCGTCATCCTGGCATGACCCGGGGATTTCCTGTAGCAGTTCCGGCAGGACAATTCGTTACGGATCAGTCTGACGAGCTATTCCGGAAATTCGGAAAAACAAGGCGGGCAATACGATGAACCAGTTACAGGCTTCTCCACCCGGGATTGCGGGTATAAACCGCATGAAATACCCGTCAACCCCGAACAGCACCCGGATATTCATCATCGGACACCAGGACTTCTCCCTGGACAGCCTCGCCAGCATGCTGGAATCGGCCGGCGACAACTACCTGGTTTCCTGTGTCGAACCGGGGGACACGTGCATGGCCAGACTCCTGGCTACCGAACCGGATGTCCTGCTGATCCAGAACGAGGCACTGAAGGAGCCCGTTGAACCCTTCATCCTGGGAATCCTGGAGAAATTCCCGGATATACGCTTCCTGGTGTTCGGCAAGAACATGAGTGATGACCACCTGTACCGCCTGGTGCGCTGCGGTGTCCATGGCTACGTCAATGAACGAATGAACGGCGACCACATCAAGCGCGCCCTGGAGTCCGTCACCGGGGGGCGGACCTGGATCGAGCGACACATCATGGAGCGCTTCATCTCGACCCAGCATGATTTCGACCAGGTGATGGAAGCACAGTTCTACGCCAGGATCGAAAAGCTCTGCACCGCTCTCACCCGGCGTGAAACCGAAATCCTCTGTGAAGTCCTGAAAGGGCTGGCCATCAAGCAGATCGCCGAGAAAGTCCACCTTTCCCACCAGGGTGTAAAAATGCACCTCGCCAAGCTGTTCAGGAAGTTCAAGGTCAGCAACCGCAATCAGCTGATCCTGGCTGCGTTCGACGAAATCAGCCCGGTCAGGGAGCTGTCGGTCCTGCTGCGCAACGGCCTGACCCGCCAAATGGAAGCTGCCGACTGAGCGCAGTCTCAATGCCGGGCAACCCCTGATTACCCGAGCGCTTCCGTTGCCGGGCTTTTCCCCTCGCATACCGGCAGGCCTTTCCTGCAGAGACACCGGTCAAGGACCGCGGCGTGTTCGCTTTCCTGGCTGGCGGTGAATGCCCTGGACGCTGGTGGCTGGTGCAGACTTACCATCCATCTGCAGGAGAGCCCGATCTTCCCACGCCGGTTTCTGCCAACCTGTCAGCTAGTTACCACTGATACATCCTGTAGCATTTGAAGAGATTTTAAAATATAAACAATTACTTATAATTACGCCTGTCGTGCATAGACCCCCAATGTGGACTACAATCACGGTTATATCCCGAAACCCTGCCAGTTTGACAGTGTGAACCACCTTCGCGGAGGGGCCATGAGCAGCCAGAAAATATCCCTTGAAGTGCAATCGCTGATTGACGCCCAGGACAATCCGTTTGTGCTGATTGATGAACACTATAATATCGTTGCCGCCAATATCGCCTACAAGCAGGCCTACGGATTCAGCGAGCAGGACATCGTTGAGCACAAGTGCTACGAGGTATCACACCGTTCCGACGTACCCTGCCACATGAACGGTGAAGACTGCCCGCACAAGCGCGTGTTCGAATCCCGCAAACCGCACCAGGTACTGCATATTCATTACGATACCCACGCCCAGCCGGAACACGTGCGCATCAAGGGGTCGCCGATTTTCGGCCCGGACGGCACCATGTACCTGGGAGAAGCCGTATTCCCGCTGGCGCACACCGAAGACCTGGACTGCGAACACCAGCGCATGATCGGCAAGTCCAAGGCTTTCCAGGGCTGCATCGAAGCCCTTACCCGCGCGGCGGAAACCGATGCGCCGGTGCTGGTGTGCGGGGAAAGCGGCGTGGGCAAGGACCTGGCCGCGGAATACATACACCGGCGTTCGGCACGCAGCGGTCGCAGCTTTACCATGGTGGATTGCAGCGCCATTTCCGAATCGGTCTTTGAAAGCGAACTGTTCGGACACGAACGCGGCGCGTTTACCGGCTGCATCGGCCGGCGCTACGGCCTGTTCGAACAGGCCGACGGCGGCACCCTGTTTTTCAATGAAATCGGCGACCTGCCGCAATCGCTGCAGGGCCGTCTGCTCAACGCCATGGAAACCGGTCAGTTCCGGCGTGTCGGCGGACGCGAATTGCTGAGCGCGGATGCCCGCATCATCTGTGCGACCAGCCACAACCTGCGCAAACTGGTCGCCGCCAGCCGCTTCCGTGCCGACCTCTATTACCGCATCGCGGGCATCATCTGTGAAATCCCGGCCCTGCACCAGCGCATCAGTGATGTGCCGGACCTGGCCCGGGCCCTGCTACAGCGCATGGGCGCCAAGGATGACCCCGGCTACCACCTGACCGACGATGCTATCGAGCTACTGTGTCGCTACGACTACCCGGGTAATGTGCGCGAACTGCGCAATATCCTGCAACGCGCAGCTTCCCTCAGCACCAACGGCATCATCACCGCGCAGGAGATTCACATCGAGGAGTCGACCGAAATCCGTGGCGGCAGCCCGGCCATCCACCTGGTGGACGATGACGGGAACGAACCCTCGATCAAGGGACTGGAATCCCAGTACATTGCCGAGCTGCTGGCGGAGCACCAGGGGAAACGCTCCACGGTGGCACAGATCCTTGGCATCAGCGAACGCACCCTGTACCGCAAACTGAAACAGTACGGCCTGCAATCGATTGGCAAGGCCAGTTAGCGACGGTTAAGAAACCGGCCTACGGCTTGCGGCCATCCGGAATGCGCAGTATGCCCCGGTAGCCGCCATTCACCAGGCTTTGCGCCTCCGCAAGCAATGCCGCCCCGGAAACTCCCGGCTGTCCGGTAACAGCGGCCAGTTCATCGGTGTGTTCACCCGCCCGCAATCCGTCCAACAGGCGCAGCATCAGCGTCCAGCGCTCGCGGCAACTGCCAATGGTCTGCAGGGTAACTGCACCTTCCCGGCGCAGCCTTGCCTGGCGCATCTGCAGGTAGCGCTTTGCCGTTTCCAGCTGCTCCCGCAGGGGCATCGCAAGATCGAAACCCAGCGCGGTACGCGCCGGTTCCCCCTGCAGGTACGGTGAGCCGCTGTCCCGGACCACCTGCGCGGATACTTCCACTTCCAGCCAGCTCAACTGCTCGCCAATGACCGGCTGTTCCGTCGCGGGATCCAGCGGAAATTTGTAAAAGCCCCACTTCGCTCCCATCCAGCATTCAATCAGCACCTGATCCTGCTCGACCTGGCACTCAGCGCCGGTATCCTCAATATCGTGGTAGGCCAGTGGGTCATTTTTCCAGCGCTGAAAATCCCGTTCCGGCGGTTTGCCGTAGCGCGCTTCGAGCGTTTCCCAGCGGGCATGGAACCACTGCCAGTCCTGTTGATACTCCGGGTTTCTGCGCAGGAATTCCCACGCCCATTGACCGCTGTCCAGCTCCTGCGTGTAGTGATAATCCTCTGCACACCGCCAGTTTCTCTGTTTCATTCTTTTACCCGGTCGCGAATAACGGTAGGCTGACCCACATGGCCAGGGCACCTGCACTGCTGGAAATGATACACGAGCTGATCGCTACCCCCTCGGTCAGCAGCGTCACGCCCGCCCTGGACCAGCCCAACCGGCCGGTCATCGACCTGCTCGCCAACTGGCTCGACCAGCTGGGCTACCGGGTCGAGGTGATGCCGGTCGACGCCGCGGGGCAAAAGGCGAACCTGATCGCCACGCTGGGCAGCGGTCCCGGCGGCCTGGTGCTGGCCGGTCATACCGATACCGTACCCTGGGACGAGCACCGCTGGCAGCACGACCCGTTCCGGCTGACCGAGGCGAACGGTCGCCTCTACGGCCTCGGCACCTCGGACATGAAAGCCTTCCTGGCACTGGCCATCGAAGCCGCGCGCGGTTTTTCGCCACGCGATTTCCGCGAGCCGCTGGTGCTCGTTGCCACGTCAGATGAAGAAAGCTCCATGGCCGGCGCCCGTGCACTGGTGGAAAAACAGCGCCCGCAGGCACGTTGTGCGGTGATCGGCGAACCGACCGCCTGGCGCCCCATCCGCCTGCACAAGGGTATGTACATGGAATCCATCCGCCTGCAGGGGCGTTCCGGGCATTCCAGCGACCCCGCACTGGGTAACAGCGCGCTGGAAGGCATGCGCCGGGTGCTCGACGCACTGGTCGAGTGGCGCACCGAACTGCAGGCACAGCATCACAACCCGCTGTTTGCAGTGCCGGTACCCACGCTCAACCTGGGACACATCCACGGCGGCGACAACCCCAACCGGATCTGCGCCGAGTGCGAACTGCACATCGACCTGCGTCCCCTGCCGGGCATGGACATCGAGGCATTGCGTGCCGCCATGCAGAACCGCCTGTCTGCTGCGATCGCCGATACCGGGCTGGCACTGAGCTGCCGCCCACTGGTAGAAGGCACGCCTGCCATGGACACCCCGGCGGGCGCAGACATCGTGACCAGCACGGAACAACTGACCGGCTACGCAGCCTCGTCGGCCGCATTTGGTACCGAAGGTCCCTACTTCAACCAGATGGGCATCCACACCGTGATACTCGGCCCGGGTGATATCGAACAGGCCCATCAGCCGGACGAATACCTGGCGCTGGACAGGATCGACCCGGGTATCGACCTGCTGCGCAAGCTGATCCGGCGGTTTTGCCTGGAACCACCCGGCACCACCTGAAACCGGAGATGGCACAGTTGTTTTTCAGCCGGTGAAAACGGTAACCTAGCCCTATGGTCAATAAACAGAATAAAGAACTGGCGCATTTACTCACCGGGTTCCGCCAGGCCGCTCCCTATATACAGGCGCACCGTGGTTCGACCTTTGTCATCACTTTCGGTGGTGAAGCAACCGGCGAGGGGTTCGAACGCCTGGTCAACGACCTTGCGCTCATCAATACGCTCGGCGTGCGACTGGTACTGGTGCACGGCGCCCGTCCCCAGATCGAGCAGCGGCTCAAACACGAACACGCGGAAATCCGTTACGTCAACAGCCTGCGGGTAACCGATGATGCCGCACTCAAGGCGGTCAAGGACGCGGTAGGCAGCCTGCGTGTCGATATCGAGGCCAGGCTGTCCATGGGGCTGGTCAACAGCCCGCTCGCCGGGTCGCGCATCGGCATTGCCGGCGGCAACTTTGTTACCGCGAAGCCGCTCGGTATCCGCGATGGCGTCGATTACTGCCATACGGGCGAGGTACGCAGTATCGACGCGACCGGGATCCACCAGCAACTCGATGCCGGTCGAATCGTATTGCTGTCGCCACTGGGCTATTCACCCACCGGCGAAGTCTTCAACCTGAGCGCTGAAGAGGTGGCTACGGCCGCCGCCGTCGCCCTGCACGCCGAAAAACTGATCCTGCTGGTCGATGCCGGCGGACTGCGCGACAGCCGGCGACGTCTCATCCGCCAGTTGTCGCTGCTGGAAGCCGAGCAGTTGCTACGCTCGCGCCGCAAGCTCAGCGGCAGCTGGATCCGCCACCTCAACAACGCGGTCGACAGTTGCCGGCGCGGCGTCAAGCGCACCCACCTGCTCGACCACCATATCGACGGCGGCCTGCTGCTGGAACTGTTTACGCGGGATGGCGTGGGCACCCTCATCAGCGCCGAACTGTATGAAGGACTGCGCACCGCCACGATTGACGACGTGGGCGGCATACTGGAACTGATCGCGCCGCTGGAAGAAGAAGGCGTGCTGGTCAAACGCTCGCGTGAACTGCTGGAGATGGAAATCGACCACTTCCTGGTCGTCAAGCGTGACGGCATGATCATCGCCTGTGCCGCGCTCTACCCCTACGACGGCCAGGTCGCGGAACTTGCCTGCCTGGTGGTGCACCCGGACTACCGCGCCAACGGCCGGGGTGACAGCCTGCTGGAAGCCATCGAACTGCGCGCCCGCCACGGCGGTATAAAACGCCTGTTCGTGCTGACGACCAGGACCTCGCACTGGTTCAGGGAACGCGGCTTTACCAGCATAGAACTCGCCCGGCTGCCGGTAAAGAAACGCCAGCTGTACAACTACCAGCGCAAGTCGAAAGCCTATATCAAGGCGATCGATTAGTGGCGGCAGGCGCGGCAGGGACAGGGGCGCACCCCCTGCGCGTTGTCCAGGTTACGGATACACACCTCTACGCGGATCCCGATGGCTGCCTGCTGGGGCTGAACACCCGTTACTGCCTGGCACAGGTCATTGACCTGGTACGGTCGGAACGGTCACCGGACCTGCTGGTGGTAAGCGGAGACCTGACCCACGACGGTTCCCCACAGGCCTACCGTCACGTACAGGAAGCCTTCCGGCGTATCGGTGCGCCCGTCTGGTGCCTGCCCGGCAACCACGACGAAGCGGCCACCCTGCGC
>DRQL01000241.1 GCA_011371465.1 Gammaproteobacteria bacterium
GCTCGGCAATCGTTGTGTCCCGGGCCCCGGTATCCTCGTTGGCCGGTGCCGGGTGTTGCGGGACCGGTGGTGTGCGGTCGTCGCTGGTGGCAAGGTGATCGGCGGGCAGGGGAATCTTCAGGTCAGCCACGTCGCTGTGGAAGGTGGCCTGTTGCGGGTTATAGGTCAGGTTGTAGACCACGGGATCCTGTTTCACCCCGCGGTTCAGAAACGCGACCAGCCTCGGGTACAGGCTGTTGACCAGCAGGAAGGCGGCAAACCCGAACGGGGCGAGGTACACGACGTGCGTGATGCCGCTGTTGACCAGGTGGTCGGAGATGCCGGCCAGCAGCAGTACCACCAGACCGGCGCCCATTGCCAGGGCGGCCTGCCTGCTGCCCGCCTGGTACAGCCGGTAACTGGCATACAGTGCATAGGACAGGGAAGCCAGCATGGTCAGTTCCAGTGCCATCCACCAGCTGCTGATCGCGGGCTGCGCCAGGGCAGCACCGTTGGGCAGGGAGGCCGTCATGGAGGTATGGTCGGCATACAACAGGCTATTGACCGACAGGTGGTTCCTGACCAGGAAAATAATCCAGGCCGCGGTCAGTACATCGAGCAGAAGGAGGGGCCTGAACGCACTGCGAAACGCCACGAACCAGATCAGTGCGATCCACAGCAGGATGCCCAGGGTGATAGCGAGTTTGCCGGCGGGCAGGAGCGTGGTGAAGCTGTCCGCCTGGTAGGTCAGGGCGCTGGCCAGGGCAAAACCCGCCAGCAGCAGGTACATGGCACCCAGTGACAGGGGGTAATGACGGGCCGTTGGTCGCGTACCGGCCAGCAGCTGATGCACGCCGGCATACAGGGCAATCCCGGTCAATATGTAGAGTGCTGCTTCGATCATCAGCCTGCCTGCTGCGTAAAAAGCTGTCCGTACAATAGTATACTAGCGGTTCGTGCGCTAATTTATGAAGGGTATCCGGTGCTCACCGCCACCACAGGGACAGCGCCGGCACGTAGGTCACGATCCCCAGCCAGACCAGCATCAGGGCGAGGAAAGGCAGCGCGGCGCGGAACAGGCTGAGCACCGGTTTTTCGAAGCGCTGGCTGGCAATGAACAGGTTGATACCGACCGGTGGAGTGGAATAGCCGATTTCCAGGTTGGCGAGGAAGATGATGCCCAGGTGCACCGGGTCCACGCCGAAACGCTGGGCCAGCGGCAGGATCAGCGGCACGATGACCACGGTGGCGGAAAAGATATCCATCATGGCGCCCACCGCAAGAAGAAATATGTTAAGCAATATCAGGAACTTGAGCTGGCTATTGATACTGTTTTCCATCCACTCCAGCAGGTGCATGGGCAACTGTGCGTCGATCAGCAGGTTGGTCAGGCCCATGGCGACCCCGAGAATGATCAGGATGCTGCCCACCAGCACCGCGGTGTCGCCCAGCAGCGGCAGCAACTGCTGCCGGGGTGAGATGGCGCGGTGCACTACGCTCTCCAGTAACAGCACGTACAGCGCGGTGCAGGCGGCCGCTTCGCTCACGGTGACATAGCCGCCGAATATCCCCACGACAATCAGGACCGGCAGCAGGATATCCCCCGCTGCGCCGCGGATGGCCCGCAAGGCGACGTGCAGGGTGAACGGGTGGCGGTGCACGTTGAAACTCGCGCCGGTCATGGCGGCGTAGATTCCCAGCATCACCAGCAGCACCAAGCCCGGCACGATGCCGGCCAGGAACATGTCGTCGATGTTGACACCGGCCACGATGCCGTACAGCAGGATCGCCAGGCTGGGTGGAAACAGCAGACCCAGGGAACCCGAGGTCGTCAGCAGGCCCAGTGTAAAACGTTCCGGGTAGTTCACTTTCATCAATACCGGGAACAGCAGGCCGCCCAGCGCCAGGATGGTGACACCGGAGGCGCCGGAAAACGAAGTAAAAAAGGCACAGGCCGTGATGGCCACAATGCCGAGGCCGCCGGGCAGCCAGCCAAGCACGGCATTGAACAGACGGATCAGGCGCTGGGGTGCACCACCGGCCGCCAGCACCACGCCGGCAAAGGTAAACAGCGGTATCGCGGTCAGGTTCGGTGAGGTGGCGAGCCGGTTGAGTTCGACGATGAGCAGCGCGGAATCCAGCTGGCTCTGCTGTGCATAGAGCAGGCTGCCTGCGCCCAGTACCGTAAACAGCGGCAGGCCGAACAACGCCAGCGTGACCAGGATGATCAGCGCGTACAGCATGCCGTATTATCCTGTCCGAGTATCGAGGCCAGTACAAACTGGATGGTCAGCAGGCCAAAGCCGAGTGGCAGGATCAGGCTCACCAGCACCAGCCAGCGTTCGTGCTCCGGCGCATACTGCCAGCTGTCCAGCCAGAATCGCACCGCGGCCTCGGTAAAAAAGGCGCACACCAGGGCAGCCAGTGCGCGCAGGGGCCGGTAGAGCTTGCGCAGGGTAACGGGGTTCAGCAGGGTGCAGCACACGTCGATCTTGATATGACGGTCCCGGTCGATGGCGACGGCGGCACCGAAAAAGGTAACGTAGAGCACCAGGTAACGGGTCAGGGTGTCGGCGTCGGCAAACCCGGCGTCAAACAGGTTGCGGACCAGGATCTGCAGCAGTGCCAGTGCCAGCAGCAGCAACAGGCTGATCGCGGCCAGCCAGGTTTCCATCCGGACCAGGCCGTCACGAAGTCGTTGCAGGAAGGACATCATGGCGTCATCGTGCGCTTGTTACCCGTCGTGCCGACGGCGAAGTTTACCGAGCCGCCGGGACCGCACTAGCGTGACCGGAGCGCGCCTGTTTCAACAGCATGCGGGTCTTGCGGAACACGGCAGCGGGGATATAGTTGCTGTCGACCAGTTCGGCAGCGGCGCGATCACGCAGCGCAATGAGATCGGCTTCACCCAGGCCGTCGCCGGGTTCGACAAACTCCAGCCCGCGCAGTTTGAGTTCATCGAGGCTTTTGGCATTGTCCAGCCGCGTTGCGCGTACCAGTTTTTCGCCAGCCTCGGTGCCGGTTTCCCGCAACAGGGTCTGCAGGTCAGCGGGCAGGCTTTCATAGAAACGACGGGTGACGATGAGTCCGCCCATGCCGTTGGTCAGCGGGATGCTGCTGATATATCGGGTCTTGGTAAACCATTGCAGCGCGATCGCACCCAGTGGCGGTGCGTAGACGGTATCGATCAGTCCGGTGGACAGGCTGGTGTAGACGTCGATGATCGACAGGGGCACCGGCGATATACCGCTGGCCCTGAAAAAAGCCTGGCCGATGGGATCACCCTGCCACAGCCATACGCGTTGGGAACGCATGTCGTCCATGGTGCGGATCGGATGTTTGGAAAACATGTGGATAAAGCCGACCTCCATCCAGCCCAGCAGCTCATAACCCTGTTCGTGAAAACCCTTGCGGAATTCCGCCATGAAGGCGTTGCGCACCAGGTCGATTTCTTCGGTGTTGTGAAACAGGAAAGGGAGTTCCATGACCCGTGCCGGTGAATAGATGCGACCGATGCCGTAGCCGGTAAATGCGCCACCCTGCAACTGGTTGAAACGCATTTTTTTCAGTACATCGGGTTCATCACCCTGCACACCGCCGGGATAGAACTTGAGTGTCAGGCGCCCCTGGCTTTTCTGCCTGACCTGACCGCTCCATTCTTCCAGCAGGTTCATCCAGGTCGTTCCGGGCGGGGCCAGGGTGGCAAACTTGAGCACGTACTCGGGCGCCGCCGCTGCGTTGCCGGCCAGTGACAGCAGCAACAGGAACAGGAACAGCAGTCCCCGGTGGAACCGGGTCGATGTCATGAGTATTCTCCTTGCTAGAACCACTCGGACTCCCTGTCCAGCAGATACCGTGCACGGGCACGGGCAATCTGGTTGGCCAGCGCCATTTCCGGGAAGCTGCCCACCGGGTTGTCTACAGCCCGGCTCAGCAGGCGGTGAAACGCCTCCCGGTCCAGCCGCTGGCGTTCCAGGTATTCGGCCTGCAATACGTCGACGATCAGCAGCCTGTCTTCTGAGACCGCGCGGGCGGCAGAAAAGTTTTGTTCGGAGCGGGCGAAATCCCCCCCCATCATCGGTGCGCGGCTGCCAAAGTAGACGCCGTAATACAGGTAAACCCCGCCATAGTAATAGTCAGGCTGCAGTTCCCGGACCCGGGCCATCAGTCGTTCGGTACTGGCAAGCTGGGCAATGCGGGCGGGATCCGTGCGGCCCAGGTCGATCTGTTTGGCCCAGCACGAGGCGGTCCAGAACAGGGCCGGTACGGCAGCGGAGCCCAGGCGGGCCACGGCTTCTTCAATGCGGTCCGGGTTGGCTGTCGCCAGGTCGATATCCCGGTCCAGGCCCAGCGCGCGCAGGCCGCGTATACCGTACGCCAGGCCACGGGCATACAGGGCTTCCGCACGTTGCGGGTCGGACAGTTCCACGAAACCGAAGGCATAGCCGTAGAAACCCTGTGCCGCCAGTTGCAGCAGCTCCGGGTTGTCAGGGTCCTCCGCAATCAGGCCTTCGATCAGTTTCAGGTTGGCCGGCATGGCCGCTTCGGCCAGCACCAGGTCGGTCTCCCGGTTCATGGCGTCCACGTTGCCATCCATGATGGACACCGAGGTGCGGGCTACCATCTGTCCCATACTGCAGGCGCCCAGCCAGGGCAGCAGGGCGAGCAGGAACAGGATACGGGGAGCGGGTAGTTTCATCGGCTGCGCTTTATGAGTTCGGGAAGTGTTGACAGGCCCTAGGTTAACAGTTTTTCCAGTATGCGTTGGTAGATTTCCGTGAGCTGGTCCAGTGCCTCCACGGATACACATTCATCGACCTGGTGAATAGTGGCGTTGACCGGACCGAGTTCGAGCACCTGTGCGCCGGTGGGCGCAATAAAACGGCCGTCCGATGTGCCGCCACTGGTAGACAGTTCGGTGTCGATACCGGTCACTTCATGGATGGCGGCACGCGCGGCATCCACCAGCTCGCCCGCAGGCGTGAGGAATGGCTCACCGGACAGGCGCCAGTCCAGCCGGTAGTCCAGCCGGTGGCGGTCCAGCAGGGCGTGAATCCGCTCCCGGATCTTCTGCTCGCTCAGCTCCGTCGAGTAGCGCAGGTTGAACTGCAGCTGCAGCTCACCGGGAATGACGTTTTCGGCGCCGGTACCGGCCTGGATGCCGGAAATCTGGAAACTGGTGGGCGGGAAGTGCGCATTGCCCTGGTCCCATTCCATCGCGGTCAGTTCACTGATCGCGGCGGCGGCGAGATGAATCGGGTTGCTGGCCAGCTGTGGGTAGGCCACGTGTCCCTGTTTGCCATGCACGGTCAGTTTCCCGTTCAGGGAGCCGCGCCGGCCGTTCTTGATGACATCACCCAGCCGACGGCTGCTGGAGGGTTCGCCGACCAGGCACAGGTCGATCTTTTCACCGCGCTTTACCAGCTGCTCGACCACCTTTACGGTGCCGTTGACCGAGGGACCTTCCTCGTCACTGGTCACCAGGAAGCCGATGGAACCTTTGTGGTCCGGGTGTTCGCGCACAAAGGCTTCGCAGGCCGTCACCATGGCGGCCAGCGAGCCCTTCATATCGGCGGTTCCACGGCCGTACAGCCGGCCGTCGCGGATTTCGGGCCGGAACGGGTCGGATTGCCACTGTTCCGGCGGACCGGTGGGTACTACGTCGGTGTGGCCGGCGAATACCAGTAGCGGGGCCGCGTCACCGCGCCGTGCCCAGAAGTTCTGTACCTCGGCGAACGGCAGGTCCTCGCAGCGGAAGCCGATAGCCGCCAGGCGTTCCTGCATCCGCTGCTGGCAACCGGCGTCTTCCGGCGTTACCGACGCGCGACTGACGAGGTCGATGGCAAGATCAAGGGTGTCTGACATGCCCGCTAGTGTACTTGGTTTGAACAGCAGGCTGTAGCTTTTGCTGCCGCAAATGGATGGCCGGGAAACGGGAGGCGGCAATCCTTACGACAGGGACGGGTCGCTAAAAAGCTGGTCGTACTGATCCGCGCTGAAGCCGACCACACGGCGGTCGCCAAGGTCGAGCAGCGGACGTTTGATGATGCCCGGGTTGTCCTGCATGCATTGCAGGGCGCGCGTGCGGTCCATCTGCTCACGCACCCCGGCCGGCAATTTGCGCCACAGCATGCCGCGCCGGTTGAGCAGGGTTTCCCAGCCCAGTTCCTTTTCCCAGGCAAGCAGCTGCCTGCGGTCCAGGCCATCCCTGCGGTAGTCGTGAAAGCGGTAGTCGATGCCGTGCGCATCCAGCCATTGCCGGGCTTTCTTCATGGTGTCGCAGTTTTTGATCCCGTACAGCGTCACCATGTCAGATATTGCGCAGCAGTTCGTTGATGCCGACCTTGCCGCGCGTCTTTTCATCCACTTTCTTGACGATGACGGCACAGTACAGGCTGTACTTGCCGTCTTTGGACGGCAGGTTGCCGGATACCACCACCGAACCCGCCGGTATGCGGCCGTACAGGATTTCGTCCTTTTCACGGTCGTAGATACGCGTGCTCTGGCCGATGTAGACGCCCATGGAGATCACCGAGCCTTCCTCGACAATGACGCCCTCGACCACTTCCGAGCGCGCACCGATAAAACAGTTGTCCTCGATGATGGTGGGGGCCGCCTGTACCGGTTCCAGTACGCCGCCGATACCGACGCCACCGGACAGGTGGACGTTCTTGCCGATCTGGGCGCAGGAACCGACCGTGGACCAGGTGTCCACCATGGTGCCGCTGTCCACGTAGGCACCGATGTTGACATAGGAGGGCATCAGCACCACGCCCGGCGCGATGTAGGAACCGAAGCGCGCCGTAGCCGGTGGCACCACGCGTACGCCACCGGCGCGAAACTCCCGCGCATTATGATCGCTGTACTTGGACTGCACCTTGTCGTAGTAGTTGGTGAAACCGCCTTTCATGAACTCGTTGTCCTCGATACGGAACGACAGCAGCACGGCTTTTTTCAGCCAGTCGTTGACCACCCAGTCGCCGTCCTTCTTTTCCGCCACGCGGGCCTCGCCGCTGTCCAGCCTGCGGATCGCCTCCTGGGTGGCTTCCTTGACGTGGGTTTCCACGGTGCGCGGGGTAATGTCGGCGCGGCGCTCAAAGGCTTCTTCGATAGTGGCCTGTATGTCACTCATGGGTGTCTCCTGGTAAAAAACCGGTTCATGTTCCCCTGCAGGAGCGGTCCCCTGACCGCGAATGGAGGCTACACAGGCCTCAGCTATTCGCGGTCAGGGGACCGCTCCTGCAGGTGTTCTATACATTCTCGTATGCGCTGCGCGGCATCCACGCATTCATCCAGCGCTGCGACCAGCGCGAGCCGCACGTGGTTCCTGCCCGGGTTGCCCGCCGCGGTATCGCGTGACAGGAAACTGCCGGGCAGGGCAATCACGTTCTGTTCCTGGTACAGGCGACGACAGAATTCCCGGTCGTCGACGGGCGTCCGCGGCCACAGGTAGAAACCACCCGGTGGTACCGGCACTTCCAGAACCGGGGACAGTATATCGGTTACCGCAGCAAATTTTTCCCGGTATAAACGCCGGTTTTCCCGTACGTGAGCCTCGTCCTGCCAGGCGCGCACGCTGGCCGCCTGGGTGGCCGGTGGCATGGCGCAGCCGTGGTAGGTGCGGTAGCGGAAAAAAGTCTCGATCAGCGTGGCGTCGCCGGCGACAAAGCCGGAGCGCAGGCCGGGGGCATTGGAGCGCTTGGACAGGCTGTGAAACACCAGGCAGTGGCGGAAGTCCGTGTGACCCATGTCCGCTGCCGCCTCCAGCAGACCGGGTGGCGGCGCATTTTCATCCTGGTAGATTTCCGCGTAGCACTCGTCCGCGGCGATGACAAAGTCAAAGCGTTGCGCCCGCTCGATCAGTTTCTGCAGGGTCGCCGTATCGATGACCTGGCCACAGGGGTTGCCGGGCGAACAGATATACAGCAACTGGCAGCGTTCCCACACGTGGTCCGGCACTGCGTCAAAGTCGGGCAGATAGCCATTGTCTGCACCGGTAGCGAGGAAATAGGGTTGTGCGCCGGCGAGCAACGCCGCTCCCTCGTATATCTGGTAGAAGGGATTTGGCATCAGCACCAGTGCATCCGGGCGGCCATCCAGCAGGCACTGTGCGACGGCAAACAGCGCTTCGCGCGTACCACTGACAGGAAGTACGTTGCGTTCCGGCCGCAGACTGTTTTCCGGCAGGCTGAAGCGCTGCGTCAGCCATGCACATATGGATTCACGCAGCGCTTCGCTGCCACGCGTGGCGGGATACTGCGAGAGACCGTGCAGGTGCTCGATGACGGCTTCGGTGATGAACCCGGGCGTCGGGTGCTTCGGTTCCCCGATCGACAGCCGGATGGTCTCCAGGCGCGCCGGCGGCGTCACCCCCGCGAGCAGTTCGGCCAGGCGCTCGAACGGATAGGGCTCCAGACGTGTTAGATTAGGGTTCATGAAATGCTGGTGTGCGCGAATCGAAGCGGAAGTATACGGAATCCGGTGAATCGGTCCAATCAACAAATCCTGCCCATACTGAGCCTGCTGCTGACCGCTACGTTGTGGGGGCTGGTCTGGTACCCGCTGCGACTGCTGGAAGAGCAGGGCCTGAGCGGGCTGTGGCTTTCGCTGGCCAGTTACGGTGCGGCGCTCGCGGTCGGCCTGGTCTGGTTGTGGCGCAGCCGGGAGGACTGGCGGTTGCACCCGGTGGTGCTGGGGCTGATGCTGGTAGCGACCGGCTGGTGCAACGTGGCCTTTGTGCTGGCGATTCTCGACGGCACGGTGGTGCGGGTGCTGCTGCTGTTTTACCTGTCACCGCTGTGGGCCCTGGTGCTGGGCTGGCTGATGCTGGGCGAGCACCCGGGCACCAGTGGCCTGCTGGTGTTCGTGGTGGCCATCACCGGCGCGCTGATCATGTTGTGGGACCCCGCCATGGGCATGCCCTGGCCGCGCGACGAAGCCGACTGGCTGGCGGTGTCTTCCGGTTTTGCCTTTTCCTTTGCCAATGTCATGGTGCGCAAGACGCAGCACGTTTCCATGTATACCAAGGCCTCAATCAGCTGGCTGGGGGTCACGCTGGTGGCCGCGCTCTGGATCCTGGTGGTGCAACAGCCGCTGCCCGATGTGCAGATGTCCGCCTGGGTGGGCGCGGCGTTGCTGGGCTGGCTGGGTTTCCTGGTCATGACGGTAACGGTGATCTATGGCGTCACCCACATGCCGGTACACCGCTCGGCCGTCATCCTGCTGTTTGAACTGGTGGTGGGCGCGGTATCCTCGCTGTTACTGACCAGCGAGCAGGTGCAGAACCAGGAATGGCTGGGTGGCGCCCTGATCCTGGCGGGTGCGTACCTGGCGGCGCACGCGCAGGTCGGGAGCGGCAGGAAATGACGGAGTACCTGGGACTGCATCATGCCAGCGTGGTGGTGGCGGACCTCGCCGCTGCACTGCGTTTCTACGTGGAGGTGCTGGGGCTGGAACGGGACCGCTCACGGCCGGAGATGTCGTTCCCGGGCGCCTGGCTGAAAGCCGGGGCGCAGCAGATACATTTGCTGGAGCTGCCGAATTGCGACCCCGTGACCGGTCGTCCCGCACATGCCGGGCGGGACCGCCACACGGCCCTGATCGTGACCGGTCTCGATGCCGTGGAACAGCGCCTGGAGGCCGCCGGCACCGGTTTTACCCGCAGCCGCTCGGGGCGGCGCGCGCTTTTCTGCCGTGACCCCGACGGCAACGGCATCGAGCTGATCGAACAGTGCTAGCCCGCATTTCTCACCAGCTTCCTACTGCGGCGGCGCCTCGCTACGGAACCCGGTGAGAAAGGCGGGCTAGACGTTCCGGTCCAGCGCCTCGATCAGGGCTTCCCGCAACGCTCCCTGCTGCTCTTCGCTGAGCGGCTCCCCTTCGTTGCTGGTGACATAGAACACGTCTTCGGCCTGGGAGCCAAAAGTCGCAATCTTGGCATTCTGTAACTTGACCCCGCAGCGATAGAATATCCGGCCCACGTTGGAGAGCAGGCCCGGGTAGTCGGTCGTGTAAAGCTCCACCAGGGTGCGTCGGCTGGTGTCATCGGGGTAGAAATGCACCCGTGTGGCCACCTTGAAATAGCGGGTGCGGCGCGGGGTCGGTCTCGATACGGAAGCGGCGGTGTCACCGCCGGACAACAGTTCCTCGCGCATCATGGTGACCAGTTCCTCTGCCTGGTAAGGGTCGGTGATCGGTTCACCGTCGGCGTTCAGCAGCAGGTAGGTATCCAGGGCGTAGTCGCGCCGGGACGTGATGATGCGGGCGTCGGTAATCGTCAGGCCCAGCTGGTCCAGCAGCGCGGTGGAGCGGCTGAACAGCCGGTCGGTGACCGGGGTATAAATGAACAGTGCACTGCCACCCCGCTCCGAATGCTCACACAGGTCAACGCGTACGCCATCACCGTTGCCCGGCTCCAGGATTACCTGCGCGTGCCAGATGACTTCATCAACATTATGACGCAGGAAATAGTCTTCCGGGAAATCGTTCCACAGGGCCTGCAACTGCCCGGCGTCGACCCCCTTGCGCTCCAGCTCCGCAAACGCGGCGTTCTTGATATCACTGATCAGTTCATCGCGGTGCAGGGGATTTTCCAGGCCGCGGCGCAGGGCGCGTCGCGTGACATTATATAGTTCGCGGAACAGGGAGCCTTTCCAGTTGTTCCAGAGCGTCGGGTTGGTGGCGCGCACGTCGGCGACGGTCAGCAGGAACAGGTAGTCCAGGCGCGTACGATCAGCCACCTGGTGGGCAAAGTCATTGATGACGTCCGGGTCGGAAATATCACGGCGTTGCGCAACGTGGGACATCAGCAAATGATTTTCCACCAGCCAGGCAACCAGTCGCTGGTCGTAGCTGCTCAGGTTGTGCCGTTCCAGGAAAGCCTGTGCCTCCTGCGCGCCCAGTTCAGCGTGATTGCCGCCGCGGCCCTTGGCGATGTCATGGAAAAAACCGGCCAGGTACAGCAATTCGGGTTTGGGTATGGTGTCCGATATCCGGCTGCACAGCGGGAACTCGTGTGCAAATTCCCGGACGCTGAAGCGGCGCAGGTTGCGCACCACGAACAGGGTATGTTCATCCACCGTGTAGGCGTGAAACAGGTCGTGCTGCATCTGTCCGACGATCAGTTCAAACGCCGGGTAGTAGGCGGCCAGTACGCCGTAGCGGTTCATGCGTCTCAGTTCGTGGGTCAGGCCGCGCGGCTGGCGGAAGATTTCCATGAACAGGCTGCGGGAGCGCAGGTCATTGCGGAAATCTTCATCGATCAGGTAGCGGTGATCGCGCACCAGCCGTATGGTGGCAGCACGCACGCCGATCAGTTGCGGGTTCTGCTGCATCAGCAGGAACAGTTCCAGTAACGCAAAGGGATACCGCCTGAACACATGGTCGCCGGTGACTTCCAGGAAGCCCTTGCGGGACTGGAAGCGACGGTTGATGGCGACCGGTTCGGCGGGATCCTCCGCGTGCAGGATCACCTCGCGGAACAACTGCAGCAGCATCTCGTTGAGGCGGCTCAGTTCCTGGATGGTGCGGTAGTAGTCGCGCATGAACCATTCCACCGCCAGCTTGTGTTCCCGGTCCCGGTACCCGAACTGGCCGGCGAGGGTGCGCTGGTGTTCAAACAGCAGGCGCTCTTCACGGCGGCCGGTGAGGGTATGCAGGCCGAAGCGGACCTTCCAGAGAAAGCGCTGCCCGTCGATCAGCGTCCGGTATTCCCCGGCCGTGAGCGAGCCTTCCTCGACCAGGTCTTCCAGGCTGGCGAAGCCGAAATGCCGTTTCATCACCCAGCCGATCATCTGTGCGTCACGCAGACCGCCGGGACCTTCCTTGACGTTGGGTTCCAGGTTATAGACCGCGTCATCGAAACGTTCGTAGCGTTTCTGCTGTTCCGCCAGCTTGGCGGAAAAGAAATCCTGGCTGGGCCAGACCTGGTCCGGGCCGACCCGCTGCTGCATGTCATGGAACAGGGTTGCGGAACCGCTCAGCAGGCGTGCCTCCATCAGGTTGGTGGCTACCGTGATGTCTGCCTCCGCCTGTTCCCGGCACTCTTCCAGGGTGCGTACGCTGTGACCGACTTCCAGGCCGATATCCCACAGCAGCATGAGGAAGGTTTCCAGCCTTGCCCCGGTAGCGGGGTCCTCCGCTTCGGCCAGCAGCAGCATGATGTCCACGTCGGAAGCGGGTAACAGCTCGTTACGCCCGTAGCCGCCCACGGCGACCAGCGCTGCGTCGATATCGCCGAGCAGCTTTTCCCAGCACCGGGTCAGCACCTGGTCGACCAGCCAGCTGCGGCCGCGCACCAGGTCTTCGATATCCGCGCCGGCATGGAACTGTTCGGTCAGCTGCCGGTTGGCCCTGTCCAGGAAATCCCGGCACAGTGAGGGCGAAGGGATATCGCCCTGCAGTGCCTGCTCCAGTTCGTCCGTGGCGAAGCGTTGTTCGGGATCCATCCGGGTCGGGTGCAGGGGGTCCGCGTCGCCGGCCATCAGATCGATTCGCCGGTGCGCAGGGTGAGCACCTCGTAGCCGTCAGCGGTGACCAGGATGGTGTGTTCCCACTGGGCCGACAGGCTGTGGTCCTTGGTGACCACCGTCCAGCCGTCCTTGAGCAGTTTGGTGTGGCGTTTGCCCACGTTGATCATGGGTTCAATGGTAAAGGTCATGCCTTTTTCCAGACGCAGGCCGGTACCCGGGCGGCCGTAATGCAGTACCTGCGGGTCTTCGTGGAATTCACGGCCGATTCCGTGTCCGCAGTATTCCCGTACCACCGAGTAGTGGTGCGATTCGGCGTGTTGCTGTATAGCGTGGCCGATGTCACCCAGCCGGGCGCCGGGTTTGACCATGCGGATGCCGGTGCACATGCACTCGTAGGTCACGCTGGCCAGCCGCCGGGCGATCAGCGGCGCTTCACCGACAAAGAAGGTCTTGCTGGTATCGCCGTGAAAACCGTCCTTGATCACCGTGATATCGATGTTGAGCATATCGCCGTTCTTCAGCCTGCGGTCGCCGGGGATCCCGTGACAGACCTGGTGATTGACCGAGGTGCAGACGGATTTTGGAAAGCCGCGGTAATTGAGGGGGGCGGGTATGGCCTGCTGCTCGTTGACGATGTAGTCGTGGCAGATTCGATCGATTTCGGCCGTGGTGATGCCGGCCTGTACATGGGGTTCGATCATGTCGAGCACCGCGGCGGCCAGTCGTCCGGCAACGCGCATTTTCTCAATTTCTTCTTCGGTTTTGATGGTTACACTCATGGAAATCCCGTCGTAGCGCCGTTTTACGGCACCCGTTGTTATGTCTGCCCGCGCCTGCCGGTAGCGGCCGGAGATTGCTGTCGGCGGTAGTGTATGGTATAAAGCGCGGCTTGTTAACAGATTGTTTCGCTTGTGTTTGTGACAATCTGCTGTACAGAACGGAACATTGGTTCCAGATACTTAAATCCACACATACGTCGACACATGTGGTTGGGTGCCCGATTGAGTTCGGGTTACCGCATGGGGCGTATGGAGGCCCAACCCGTACAAGAGGTAATACTTATGTCAAGCATAGACATGCGTCAGATGCTGGAAGCCGGCGTGCACTTCGGCCACCAGGCGCGCTTCTGGAACCCGAAAATGGCCCCCTACATTTTCGGTGAACGCAGCAAAATCCACATTATCAATCTGGAAAAAACCCTGCCGTTGTACAACGACGCCATGAATTTCATTGGCAAGCTGGTGGCGAACAAGGGTACGGTGCTGTTTGTCGGCACCAAACGTTCGGCCCGCGACACCATTCGCAAGGAAGCCGAGCGTTGCAAGATGCCCTACGTGAATCACCGCTGGCTGGGCGGCATGTTTACCAATTTCAAGACCGTGCGTCAGTCCATCAAGCGCCTGAAAGACCTGGAAGCGATGGAAGAGGACGGCACCTTTGAAAAGATCGGTAAAAAGGAAGCCCTGATGCTGACCCGCGAGAAACAGAAGCTGGATCGCAGCCTGGGCGGCATCAAGAACATGAACCGTTTGCCGGACGCCATGTTCATCGTCGATGTCGGCCACGAAAAAATCGCGGTTGCCGAGGCGAAAAAGCTGGGTATCCCGGTGGTCGGGGTCGTGGATTCCAATAATTCCCCCGACGGTATCGATTACGTGATTCCCGGTAACGATGACTCTATCCGTGCCATCCAGATCTACATCCAGGGCGCTGCAGACGCCGTGGAAGAAGGTCGCAGCGCCATGGCGCAGGTAGGTGGCAGCAAGGAAGACGAATTCGTCGAGGTGTCCGGCGACGCCGGCGCCTAGGGTTTTACAGGTTCCCGCCCTTACATTATTTACTGAACGTTTCAAGAGGTAACAGGCATGGCAATTACAGCAGCGCAGGTGAAAGAACTGCGTCAGCGTACCGGCTGCGGCATGATGGAATGCAAGAAGGCCCTGGTTGAGGCCGACTCCGATATGGATGCGGCCGCCGAGGCCCTGCGCAAATCCGGCCTGGCCAAGGCGGACAAGAAAGCCGGCCGGGTCGCCGCGGAAGGCCTGATCGTGGTCGAGGTCAGCGGTGACGGCAGGAACGCCGCCATGGTAGAGGTCAATTCGGAAACCGATTTCGTCGCCAACAAGGCGGAATTCCAGGAATTCGCCCGGGCGGTTGCACAGCGCGTGCTCGCCGACGCGCCGGCTGACGTGGATGCCCTCATGGCCCTGCCGCTGACGGACGGTGGCGAAACGGTGGAAGAAGCCCGCCGCGGCCTGATCGCCACCATCGGCGAAAATATCAATGTACGCCGCTTGGTCCGGCGCCAGGCGGGCAAGGGCGCCCTGTCCAGCTACCTGCACGGTAACCGCATCGGTGTGCTGGTCGAGGTCGAGGGCGGGGATGCCGACCTGGCCAGGGACGTCGCCATGCACATCGCGGCCAGCAAACCCCTGTGTGTCGACGAATCCGGAGTGTCGGCGGAGGTGCTGGAGAAGGAGAAGGCGATTTTCTCCGCCCAGGCGGAAGCCAGCGGCAAGCCGGCCGAGATCATCGAAAAAATGGTCAGCGGCCGAATCCGCAAGTTCCTCGGCGAAATCACCCTGCTGGGGCAACCTTTCGTCAAGGATCCCGACCAGACCGTCGGCAAGCTGCTCAAGGGTGCCGGTGCACAGGTACCGGGCTTCGACCGCCTGGAACTGGGGGAAGGGATCGAAAAGAAGACCGAGAACTTTGCCGACGAGGTGATGGCACAGGTTCAGGGCAGCTGATTTTTTTCTCTGCCGAACCGGGACGCGAGGTCGGCTTCCCGGTATGATTTATGGGGTCTGCAAACGCAGGCCCCATTTTGTAACCAACCAAGACGGTATTATGCACAATAGCCAACCGGTTTATCGCCGTATCCTCCTCAAACTGAGCGGTGAAGCGCTGATGGGGGAGGGCGACTACGGCATCGATCCCGCGGTTATCCTGCGTATCGCCGGTGAAATCCACGAGTTGCTGGAGGCGGGGCTGGAGATCGGCCTGGTCATTGGCGGCGGTAATATCTTCCGTGGCGCCGGGCTCGCGCAGGGTGGCATGGACCGGGTCACCGGCGACCACATGGGCATGCTGGCAACCGTCATCAATTCGCTGGCCATGCAGGATGCGCTGGAAAAACTGGGCAGCAAGTGCCGTGTCATGTCCGCGCTGCAAATCAACCAGGTATGCGAAGACTACATACGCCGCCGCGCGGTACGCCACCTGGAAAAAGGCCGCGTGGTCATTTTTGCCGCCGGTACCGGCAACCCGTTTTTTACCACCGACTCGGCTGCCAGTCTGCGCGCCATCGAGATGGGCGTTGACATCATGCTGAAAGCGACCAAGGTCGACGGTGTCTACGATTCCGATCCGGTCAAAAACCCCGCCGCCAAACGCTACCAACGCATCGCCTATGACGATGCCATCAACCAGAAACTGGCCGTTATGGATGCGACTGCGCTGGTGCTGTGCCGGGACCAGGGTATGCCACTACGGGTTTTCAACCTGAACCGGCCGGGTAACCTGGTCAAGGTGGCGATGGGGCAGGACGTCGGTACGCTGGTGGAGTGACAGAAATGATAGAGGAAATCAAGGACGATGCCCGTACCCGTATGGGAAAGAGCATCGAGGCCATGAAGCAGTCGCTGAGCAAGATCCGCACCGGGCGCGCACATGCCAGCCTGCTCGATCATATCAAGGTCGACTATTACGGCTCGGAGGTGCCACTGGCGCAGGCGGCCAATATCACCGTCGAGGACTCGCGCACCCTGATGGTCTCCCCGTGGGAAAAGGCCATGGTGCAGGTCATCGAAAAGGCCATCATGAAATCAGACCTGGGCCTGAACCCGAACACGGCCGGCACTTCGATACGTATTCCCATGCCGCCCCTGACCGAAGAACGCCGCAAGGATATGGTACGCATCGTGCGCGCGGAAGCCGAGGCGACCCGCGTCGCCATTCGCAATATCCGGCGTGATGCCAACAGTGACTTCAAGGAACTGTTGAAGGAAAAGGAGATCTCCGAGGATGAAGAGCGGCACGCCCAGGAAGATATCCAGAAGCTGACCAACCATTTTGTCGAACAGGTGGACAAGCTACTGGCCGAAAAAGAATCGGAGTTGATGGAAATATAGTTTCCGATCATGGCACAGGAACAACTCCAGGCCGAAACGCAAGCCGGACAACAGTCGTTGCCCCGCCACGTGGCCATCATTATGGATGGCAACGGGCGCTGGGCCAAATCCAGGAACCTGCCGCGCTACATGGGGCATCGCGCCGGGGTCAAGAGCGTGCGCCGGGTAGTGGAAGCCTGCCGGCAGCGCGGCATCGAGGCGCTTACCCTGTTTGCCTTTTCCAGCGAAAACTGGCGCCGTCCTCGCATCGAGGTCGGGCTGTTGATGGACCTGTTTGTGCGCACCCTCAAAAAGGAAGTCCACCGCCTCGACCAGAACAATGTGCGCGTCCGCTTTATCGGTGACCGCAGCGCCTTCGATCCGAAGCTGCAGAAAATGATGCATGCCGCCGAGCAGAAAACCGCGGACAACACCGGTCTCACGCTGGTCATCGCGGCCAATTATGGCGGTCGCTGGGACCTGGTCGAAGCCACCCGGCGGATGGCGGCACAGGTGGCGGCGGGTGAGCTGGAGGTGGATGACATCGACAGCGAACGGCTTGCCGGTGAGCTGTGCAATGCCGGCCTGCCGGAACCCGACCTGTTTATCCGCACCGGTGGTGAACAGCGCATCAGCAACTACCTGTTGTGGCAACTGGCCTACACCGAACTGTATTTTACCGACCTGCTGTGGCCGGACTTCGATGCCGCGGCATTTGACGAAGCGCTGCAGTCCTTTGCCCGCCGCCAGCGGCGCTTTGGCAAGACCGGTGACCAGGTGGAGCAGTCCAGGCGTGCTTAAACAGCGGCTGATCAGCGCGCTGATTATGATCCC
>DRQL01000242.1 GCA_011371465.1 Gammaproteobacteria bacterium
CCAACGGTGCGTTGGGAAAATCCCTGGTAATGGTTGCTGCCCCCGCCGACCCCAGTACCGCCGAAGTAGCACTACAGGTCAGCGGATCGAATTTTGCCTCCACGATGATATCCACGTTGCTGTTGATAATGGAGGCCCATATCTTTGCTGCATGCTGGAACACAAACAGACGTTGTTCACCCAGCGTGGTGCCGGGGTTGAGTCCGACCGGCTGAACCGGGGTAGGGTCGTTGAAACCTTCACCCGGCCCGTCGAGGTTGGATATTACGATCTGGGTGGCGTACACAGATCCGGTAAAAAAACCTGCAGAAAGGGCCGCGAAGAAGATCCCTGCCAGTACACGCAGGCTCATGGCGAAGGCTCTTTGGGCAGTGTGGAGTAATCGACGATGGTCGCCTTGCCATTTTCATCAATGGTGGCGACCGGTGCCGTCTGGAAACGTCCCTGCAGGTCTACGCTCGTGCCCTTGTCGGTCGTTACTTCGACGAGGCCCTCGGAGGAAGTGTTCAGTATCCTGCCCAGTGCCTCGCGGATTTCCGGTTCCAGTGCAGGCGCCCGCTGCGCTGCGGGTTGACCGGGTGTGTGGTCATCCTTCATCGCTTCACCGGCTGCACGCTCCGGGGCAATAGCTGTATCCGGAGTCTGTTCGTGATCACCTGTAGTTTGGGCAGACGGAGGTAAGGCGGGTTTGCTCGCAACGACGGGGGGACGTTCCGACCGGGAAGCGGAAGACAGCAGGTATACCAGTCCCCCTGCCAACACGATGATCAGCACCCACCAGCCTGTTCTTTTGTTCACTGTTTCTGCCCGGTCCCGACGACTGCGTATTTGTTATTGATCTGCAGGCACACTATACCATCTACAGCAGTGTGCACACATCATCAGAAGATGATAAACAGGATCAGTTATATTATATATCTATATGTTTTTTATATTTATTAAGTAGGTTTTCCTGATAAAATAACAGGGAAAAGTAATGGGCCAACCACCGTCAGGTGAATCATTTCACCAGCAGGTCCAGCGCCAGCAACAACGCGTCCTCGCGCCCGTTTTCGGCCGGGTAGTAATTGGGGCGTACGCCGACTTCATTGAAGCCCAGTTTTTCGTACAAGCGGATGGCGCCGCGATTGGAGGGCCGCACTTCCAGCATCAGGGTATCCGCACCATGCCGGCGGGCCAGTTGCTGAAAATGCCGGAGCAGCAGGCTGCCGATCCCCTGCCTTTGCGATTCGGGACGCACGGTCAGGTTGAGGATGTGCGACTCACCCGCGGCCGCGCTCATCACCCCGTAGCCCAACAGCGTATGGTCGTTTTCGTAGCACCAGCAGCAGTAACCCACCCGCAGGCAATCGCGAAAGATTCCTTCCGTCCAGGGAAAGTCATAGGCCCGGGTTTCGATCTCCATCACGGCGCCGAGATCGTCCGGGGTCAGTGGCCGGATTCCCGTACCCCGGTTGACCAGGATGGCGCTCACCCGTTCTGCTCCTGCAGGGTCCTCACGGCCAGTTGCAGATCCTGCCAGGACTTGCGCTTCTCCAATGGTGAACGCAGCAGGTAGGCCGGGTGGTAGGTTGCGATCAGCGGTATCCCGGTATCGCGGAAGCGGTGCACTTCACCGCGCAGCTTGCCGATGGGGGTCTGGGTATTGAGCAGGTTCTGCGCGGCAATGCGTCCCACGGCCAGGATCAGCCGGGGCCGGATCAGTTCGATCTGGCGCAACAGGTAGGGCTCGCAGCACACCACTTCCTCCGGTTTGGGATCGCGGTTGTTGGGCGGGCGGCACTTGAGGATGTTGGCGATGTAGACCTGTTCGCGCTGCAGACCCACCGCCTGCAGCATGGCATTCAACAGCTGACCGGCACGACCGACGAACGGCTCGCCCTGCTGGTCTTCATCATGTCCCGGCGCTTCACCGATGATCAGCCAGTCTGCGTTGCGGTTGCCCACCCCGAAAACGGTCTGCGTGCGACTGCTGTGCAGGTCGCACAGGCGACAGTCACTGACCCGCGCCTCCAGTGCCGGCCAGTCCAGTCCGGCCACGTCCGATGACGCAGCGAACACGTCAGGCGTTGGCGCCTCCGGCACCGGTTCATCTGCTTTACCAGGCGCCGGTGCCGGAGATTCCATCGCCGCGGGTTGCGGTTCCACAGGCACCGCAGGGTCCGCCTGCCGCGCAGTCCAGGCCTGGATGCCCATGGCTTCCAGGTA
Source organism: Gammaproteobacteria bacterium (assembly GCA_011371465.1). Lineage (GTDB taxonomy): Bacteria > Pseudomonadota > Gammaproteobacteria > DSM-19610 > DSM-19610 > Thiogranum. The sequence goes on from DRQL01000242.1 coordinate 2,209, forward strand.
CTGCAACTGCTGCTCGCGGCTGATGCTCACCCTGTTGCCCCGCTGTGCACCTACACGTCTCCCAGCTGCGGGTGCTCACGCCCCTGCGGTTGAATGATCTTGTTCAGCGCATTCACGTAGGCGCGCGCCGAGGCAATCACGATATCGGTATCCGCCCCCTGCCCGTTGACGATGTGCCCGCCCTTTTCCAGCCGCACGGTCACTTCGCCCTGCGCATCCGTGCCACTGGTAATGTTATTGACCGAGTACAGCTGCAGTTCGGTACCGCTGCTGACAATGGTTTCAATCGCCTTGAAAGCCGCGTCTACCGGGCCACCGCCTGCCGCGCTGGCGCGGCGTTCCTCGCCGTTGATGTTGAGAGTGATTTCCGCGTTCGGGGTTTCACCGGTTTCCGAACAGACGCGTAACGACACCAGCTTGAACTGCTCGTTGACGGCATCAAGGCTGGCCTCGGTAACCAGCGCCTGCAGATCCTCATCGTAGATTTCGTGTTTCTTGTCGGCGAGATCCTTGAAACGCGCAAATGCTTCGTTCAATGCTTCTTCGGAATCGAAGCTGATGCCCAGCTCTTCGAGGTGGGAACGGAAGGCATTGCGCCCGGAGTGCTTGCCCAGCACGATGCGGTTGGCGGTCCAGCCGACATCCTGGGCGCGCATGATTTCATACGTCTCGCGACTTTTGAGCACGCCGTCCTGGTGTATGCCCGACTCGTGGGCAAAGGCGTTGGCGCCAACGATGGCCTTGTTGGGCTGTACCGCAAAGCCGGTGACGCTGGAGACCAGGCGCGAGCAGGTCATGATCTCGGTGGTATCCAGGCGCGTATCGCAGCTGAACACGTCCCGGCGGGTGCGCACCGTCATGGCCACTTCTTCCAGTGCAGCGTTCCCTGCGCGCTCGCCCAGGCCATTGATAGTGCATTCCACCTGGCGGGCACCATTCAACACCGCGGACAACGAGTTGGCGACGGCAAGCCCGAGGTCATTGTGACAGTGCACCGAAAATACCGCCTTGTCGGAATTGGGCACGCGCTCAATAAGGCTGCGGATCAGTTCACCGAACTGGTGCGGGAGGTTGTACCCCACAGTATCCGGGATATTGACCGTGGTGGCGCCGGCATCGATCACGGCTTCGAGCACCCGGCAAAGAAAATCCGGTTCCGAACGCCCCGCATCTTCCGGCGAGAACTCCACGTTATCCGTGTAGTTGCGCGCCCGCTTCACCGCCCGCACCGCCTGCTCCAGCACCTGGTCGGGCTCCATGCGCAGCTTCATTTTCATGTGGATGGGCGAGGTCGCAATAAAGGTATGAATACGCGCCGAAGCGGCCTCCTTCAGCGCCTCGCCGGCACGATCGATATCGCGGTCCAGCGCGCGCGAAAGCCCGCACACGGTGGAATCCTGCACGGCGCGCGCCACCGCCTGCACGGCCTCGAAATCACCGGGACTGGCAATCGGGAAGCCGGCCTCGATGACATCCACCTTCAGCCGCTCCAGCGCCCTGGCAATGCGTACTTTTTCATCACGGGTCATGGACGCGCCGGGGCTCTGCTCGCCGTCGCGCAAGGTGGTGTCAAATATGATCAAACGATCGCTGCTCATGGTTCTGCTCCATGCGGCCAACGCCGCGTATCGCACTCACAGCATACCAAAGGGCACGCTACAAGCGCATCAAACTGAAAATAAAAGGGGGTTTCGGTGCGTTTGGCCTCGCCAGGCAGAATATCAGCCGCGCAGCGGCAGCAGTCGTGCAGGCAGCAGCGACAGGCCACGGGAAGCCCGTGCCGGAAGGTAAGATGAATGGTCGCTGTAATCGATCATGTATGGTCTGGCGGCATGGTTGACGGAAACTATAGAACGGTGCAGGAAAGATTTCAACCGGGCAAAAAAACAGGGCCCTGCAGGCCCTGTCTGAATTCCATACTGCTGTGTTGTTCTGTTATTTCCTGCGGCGAGCAAAGCCGGCAAGGCCCAGCAGGCCGGAACCGAACAGCCAGACCGCGGCGGGCACGGGAACGGGCGACATGGTCGGTGCCAGCGCGCCGGCCAGTGCAAAGGTAGCGCCACCCGCGTTAAGGCCCACGGTGATCTGCGTGACTGCCGCGCCATCTGCAATACCAAAGGCGGACAGATCGATGGCCACGGCATTCAGTTGCGCCGAACCGCCGGTCAGGAAGCCGGTATCGGTAGTCGCCAGGGCCGGATTATTCGTGCCGCCAATGGTCACTGAAAAGGGATCGGGCGTTCCGATCTCGAACAACACCAGGTCATCCCCGGCACCGTTGACCAGGCTGCCGGAAGCAAAGCCAAGCGTCAGGGCAATGCTGCTGGAAGCGGTGCCGGTGGGCAGGAATACATAGCTGTCCACGGTCGCGTCGGTCGTGACACCCGCCAATGTTCCACCGATGGTGGTAACATCGAGCGCGGCTGAAGCCGGCGCAATCCCGTCCAGCGATGTCGCAAACGCATCGATCTCATAGCCGCCAATCGAAACCGCCTGCGCGGTATTCACCAGAAGCGCCAGTGGCAGCGCCAGAATTGCCGATACTCTTTTGTTAATCACTTAACCTATCCTCCTGAAAAATCCTAGTTCACCAGGTCGGTGGAAAACACCCCGGCCTGTGATCCGTTATTTACTGCTCCCGACGCATTGAAGCCGCCGTTGAAAAAGCTGCCGTTCACGGTTTTTCCGGCATCCGATGCGCTGAAATTCACGCCATTGACTGCACCATCGATCTGAAAACCGTTGAAACCGTTTGCGGTACCGAAATTGCCGTTGAACGTCCGGTTGTCAAAATTGAAGCTCAGCTCCACCGGAGAACTGTAGTCCAGCACCTGGCCGCTGTAGGTCGCAGTTACCCGCCCGGCGGCGAAGGCTTCCATTTGCTGCACGGTCGGGGTGGTGCCGGTCACGAAATAACCGTCCGAATCACTCAGCGTCTGCGTGGTGCCCACATCCGTCAGCAGGTTAGCCACCCGCTGCTCGGCCTTGTTGCGCCAGTAACCGGCGTCTACGCCCTGAAAATCGATCGCCTGACCCGTGTCCTGGTTGGTGTGGCTGAGCGTGGACGTCTCCAGGTCGGTGGTGGCTTCCAGCGTTGTCTCATCCAGCGCGACTACATTGCCCTGGACAGTCTGGATATCGTTTGTTCCCCCGGAAAACTCACCACGGATTTCCACGGAATCCACATCCGGGAATGCTGCGCTGTCTTCCGCTCCGGTCACCGAAAAGCTGGTAGCGGGCCCACCTTGGGGGCTCTGCCCCGACTGCAGGTCGAAGCTGGCTGCGACCGGCCCGTTTTTCGCACCGGAGTCCCCGTTCTGCCGCGAGTAAGTGGCAAACCCACAGCTCGCACCGGCCG
>DRQL01000243.1 GCA_011371465.1 Gammaproteobacteria bacterium
GTCCCGGATCTCCTGCTGGCAACTTTCCAGCTCCCGCGTTACCAGCTTGCTGTTCCTGTCAATCGTCCGGTTTTTGTAGGTTGCACTATAATCGACCATGGATTGAAGCAGACCGTTTGCCAGGTCCGCCGCCCACTGCGGGTTACTGTCGCGTGCAGTGACCTCTATGATCGAACTGGCCCCGACAAAAACGACGTTGACGCGTTTCATCGCTTTTTGCACGGCCCTTTCGAGCGGGTCCTGCTCAATCGGGGTACGACCGAATACCAGTAGCCTGAACGGCAGTTTTAACAGCTCCAGGAAACTGTTGGGCTTTGCAGGGGGGTTATCGGCATACAGCTTGTGAACAGTTTCACGCATAAGCTGGTGGCTTTTTAACAACTGTACGTAGCTTTGCCCCTGGTTCTGGAGCATATCGATCTTCGGGGCATAGACCAGGCCCACCACAGGGTTTTTAAGCGTATCCGAATCGATCTGGCCAAACGGGCGAATGACCACTGAAGCGCGCGCACTGTACTCTACCAACAGCTGGCCAAGCGCAAAAAACACCAGCGCTGCAACAATGGCCGACATCAGGATCTGACGCCGCCTGTTTTTGACGAGTAGGACGATTTCTGTCAGATTCACTGCGCAGGCTCTTGTTTATTCAGAATTCTTCTTATTAATCATAAGCTAGCCGAACCCCGGTCGCCTGGTTGCGCGCCGATTGGCACGCTGGTTTTGCAGGGAATAGTAATGTATCCCAATACGCGCAGCAAGACTCATTCTTGCCACGCTTTCCGCTGAAACGCCGGTCAGGGCCAGCATCGGTTTCACGTGCCATCTTCCGGGACGGGGTCCGCTTGCCCGGCCAACTGTTCGCGAGCAGCCCGCGACCGGCATCGCCAGTATTCCATCCCGCCTATCCATCCCGCCAGCAGCCAGAACAGGCGGTCCTCCTGTCCATGCCACGGCTGGGTCGTCATGATGATGAGAGTAGCTATAAAACTGAGAAGCAGCGCTTTCATTGCCAGGTACGATTGTCTGTCCCCGCTTCGGGAAAATGCTTTCAGCGCACGGAATCCCGTGCGCAGAACTACTATAATCATGGCCAGGTACAGGGAAAAGCCGACGATGCCGGTTTCTGCCAGAACCGCAATATAGGTCACGTGCAATACCGGCAGGACGGCGATGTGTTTCATCAACCCGAACCCGAACAGCGGGTACTGGCTGGCCAGGTCCAGCCCCATCCAGAAATGCTTTATCCGTTCAGCAAAGGTACCCCCCTGTCCGGCGACGGCCGCATAAGGGTCGATGAACAGCGAGGTCATGGCCTGCACCAGCGAGTTATAGATGGTGCTCGGCAGCAAAGGAACAAGTGCCAGCACGACCAGCGGACCGATAACAGCGGTTGCGCCCGCCTGTTTCCACTTGCCGTCGATGATTGGGTCGATTACCAGCAGCATCGCAATCACGATCATCGCGGTTTTGGAATTGGTGGGCACCATGGTGGCAAGGAACAGGAAAATACAACCGCTGTAAAACAGCGCATGCTCGCCCCTGCGGATGAACACAACGGCCAGGATCATGGCAAAGATCATGTATGTCGATGCAGGCCCCACATCCACGAATATCCCGGCACGGCGTACCACCTCGCCCCATTCCTCGATTTCAGCCCCCATGAAAAAAGTGGTGATTGCATAGGGTATGGCGCTAACCACCACAATCCTGAAAAACAGTTCGAGACGCCGGGGGTCTGCAGCCGCGGTCATCGATGCCAGTATGATCGTGGATGTCAGGAAAGCTTCGGTGACTCTCTGGTCGATAATAGCCTTCTGGTCGGGGGATACCAGTGTGGCTGTGGGTATACTGCCGACCAGTGATAGTACCCATGCCACAAGTATCAGCAGGTACACCAGTGTAATACCGGGATGAAATACAACCCGGGATGGTGAGATCAGCGGCTGCCGCAGCCAGTCCAGCCCGAGTATGATACAGATTACCGGCCAGGCAAACTCTCTGAACCCCCCATCACCAATTTCACCAATCATGGGTAAAAAAAGCAGGAAAAGGAGGTAAATGACACTGCCTTTCCCTGACTGTTCGACAGGAGCCAGTGTTAAAACGGAACGGGTGTTGCTCATCAGAGTGCCTTATTTTCTGTGGCTACCTGAAGGCGAAAACATAGAAAAAACCTTCGTCGACTTCCAGTACACCTGCGCCCGCACCACCACTATGGCCTATATAGAGGGTGCCGTCACTCGCAATTGCCGGTCGGTCATCAAATTCCCCGCCGATTTCCCTGCGCCAGAGCAGACTCCCGTCATTTGTTCGAACTGCGTAGACATGACCGCTGTCGGAGCCGAAGTACAGTATCCCGTTTTTGTCTACAACCGGGGAGGAGTCACTGCCGGTAACTTCAAGTTCCCACTTCCTGGCGCCGTCTTTCGGGTTGATTGCATAGAGCATGCCCGGCGGGCTTCCCGGCTGCGGCCAGGTGTGAACGTAGAGTGTGCCATCCCCGTCGATTGCAGGCGTCATTTCCATAAAACCCAGCTTGGTCGACCATTTTGGTTTCAGTTCGGCCGAAAAAGCCCTTAACACGCCACCGTTCCCGTTACTGGCAATATATACTGATCCATCCGCACCAATTGCCGGTGAGTAGTTACCCATAGGTGAATCGATATCTTCAACGGGCGGGTAGGCATTACTGCCATCCGTTACCGAGAGTGCAAACAGATGTGAGCCACCGACATAAAGGACGCCGTTATCTCCCAGGGCTGCCGACCCGACGTAGCCTTCGCCAAGGTGGCGGCGCCATGCGGGTTTACCATCCGGTTTCAGTGCAATAAAGTCGACCGCATTTTCACCCTGTGCGCCGAAATAAACCGTACCATCGGGCCCCAGTAGCAACAGGCTGCTGATATTCATGAAGCCGACCTCGTAGCGCCACAACTCCCGTCCTGTCGGGTCCAGGGCAACCAGGTAACGGGTTGCGGGTAGCGTCATTTCTTCCCGTGCTGCCAGGCCGAGATAAACCGTACCATCCCCTGCAACGGCCGTCGAGTTCACGCGAACGCCATAACGCCATTGATCCTGCTGTGGTTCGGGCAATTTATCAAAGTCGGTATAATCCGGACGCCAGTCGAACCGCCATTTTTCTTTACCGGCTGGAGAAATTGCGTAGAGATAGCCGCCACCTCCGGCAGCATAAACAGTTCCGTCGTGACCAACCACAATACTTTCAATCCACTCAAAGGTGCGGAAACGCCACAACTCCTTACCCTGCGTTGCCCCCGCATAAGGGCTTAGCCCTCTGGCCGAATAGTCAAACCCATGTTGTGGCCATTGCGCCTTACTCTCGTCATCCGCACGCACAATCACTGGAGCGAACAGTATCGCATCCAGTAGAAAATACAGTAACTGCATAATAATTAGTGAATTTTTCATAAGTCCCTCCGGCTTGCCGTCATCCTGACCAGATTTTCCTGTACTACTGCACATGTATTTGCATCGGATTATCAC
>DRQL01000244.1 GCA_011371465.1 Gammaproteobacteria bacterium
AAAGGGGCGGAGGGAATCCGTTTTAATTCCTCCGCCCTTTTCTTTTTTTACAGCCAGATCATACGCCCGGTTTCAAAGCGATGGCTCAACAGTTCATGACAGGGATACATGCGGATCTGGTAGAGCTGCAGGCCGGGCAGGGGCGGGTCCAGGTCGAGCACAAACAGGGTTTCGCCCGAATCCAGCTTTTCGCTGGCCTGGAAACCGAAGTATTCGCTGGCCTGGAACACGTTGTGCTCGTCTTCGGTACCGATCACACACTCCAGGCGAACGTCTTCCGGTGACAGTTCCCCCAGTTGTGCAGCCACCTTGATGATCACCCGGTCGCCGGCGGTAACGGCGTGGGTAAGCTCATCGGCGCGGCGCAGCGAAACCGACGGCCACAGGGCGCGTATCTTTGCTTTCCAGGCGGCCAGTTCCTTTGCGCCGCGGGAACGGTTTTTGGAGAGTTCCTTGCCCTGTTTTGCCGCGGGGCCGTAGAAGCCTTTCACGTAGTCCATCACCATGCGCTGTGAATTGAACTGCGGCAGGCAGGATTTCATCGATGCCTTGGACATGTGCACCCAGCCCTCGGAGAAGCCGTGGCCGTTGCGGTCGTAGTACAGCGGGATCACCTGGTGCTCGATGATATCCAGCAGTTCGTTCGCCTCCTCCTGGTTGCGGAAGGCGGCATCGTAGTGCTGGTCGTGCGGTGTGATGGCCCAGCCGTTCTCGCCGTTATAGCCTTCACCCCACCAGCCGTCCAGCACGCTGAGGTTGATGACGCCGTTGATAGCGGCCTTTTGCCCCGAGGTGCCGCTGGCTTCCATCGGGTATTCCGGCGTGTTCAGCCATACGTCGACACCGGATACCAGCTTGCGTCCCAGCGACAGGTCGTAGCCTTCCAGCAACAGGATCTTGCCGATGAATTCGGGACGGCGCGAGAACTCGTGGATGACCTGGATCAGTTGCTGGCCCGGTACATCGCTGGGATGTGCCTTGCCGGCGAAGATCAGCAACACGGGGCGCTTGGGATCGTTCAACATGCGTGCCAGCCGCTCCGGGTCGGAGAACAACAGGGTGGCGCGCTTGTAGGTGGCAAAGCGGCGTGCAAAGCCGATGGTCAGGATGTCCGCTTCGTGCGGGCTGAGCATGCGCGTGACGCGGTCGATGTGTGCCTCGCCACAGCGGTTGCGACGGCATTGCAGCACCACGCGCCGGCGCACCTGGTTGAGCAGTTCCGATTTCAGCGACTGGCGCAGGCTCCAGAAACTGTGATCCGGGATTTCGTCGATGCGTTCCCAGTAGCTCTCGTTCAGCAGTTCATTGCGCCACTGCATGCCGAAGCGCATGTCGTACAGGTTGATCCATTCGTTCGCCAGAAAGGTCTGCACATGCACGCCGTTGGTGACCGAGCTCATGGGATTTTCCTGCTCGGGAATCTGTGGCCACATGTAGGCCTCCATGCGCGAGGCGACCTCGCCGTGGATCCTGCTGACCCCGTTGTGAAAGCGCGAACCGTTCAGCGCCAGTATGGTCTGGTTGAAACTGCCGCCGCTGGACGGGTTGGTGCCGAGCGCCAGGAAGTCTTCCATCGACAGGCCGAGCTGTTCGGCATAGTCGCTGAAATAACTGGCCACCAGGCTGTGGTCGAAAATATCGTGCCCGGCGGGAACCGGGGTGTGGGTGGTGAACACGGTAGCGCCGGCCACCTGTTCGATGGCGCTGGCATAGTCCAGTCCGGAGGCCACCAGTTCCCGGCAGCGTTCCAGTACCTGGAAGGCGGCGTGTCCTTCGTTGATGTGCCAGACCGTCGGTTCGATGCCCAGGGTGCGCAACGCGCGCACGCCACCGATGCCCAGTACCATTTCCTGCTGGATACGCGTATTCACATCGCCGCCATACAGCTGGTAGGTGATGGCGCGGTCGGCTTCCTCGTTTTCGGGCAGGGAGCTGTCCAGCAGGTAGATGCGGATATGCCCGGCGCTGGCCTGCCATATTTTCAGGTGCACCGGACGACCGGGGAATTCGACCTGCACGCGCAGTTCCTGGCCGTTGTCATCGCAGACGGGGCTCAGCGGCAGCTGGTCGAAATCGGTGGTGTTGTAGTGCGCGACCTGGTTGCCGTGCTCGTCGATGGTCTGGATGAAATAACCCTGCCGGTACAGCATGCCCACCGCGACGAACGGGAAACCCAGGTCGCTGGCCGCCTTGCAGTGATCACCGGCCAGGATGCCAAGGCCGCCGGAGTAGATCGGCAGGCTTTCGTGCAGGCCGAATTCGGCACAGAAATAGGCCACCAGGTCTTTCCGGTGGCTGAGGTGCGGGTCGATGCTTTTACGCTGGCGTTCCTGGAGATAGGAATCGTAACTGGTCAGGACCCGGTTGTAGGCCTCCATATAGATGCGGTCTTCGGCCGCTTCGTCCAGGCGCCGCTGGGCAACCCGGTGCAGGAACAGCTTGGGGTTGTGGCCGCTGCTTTCCCACAACGCGGGGTCCAGGCGGAAGAACAGCGAGCGCACCGCGTGTTCCCAGCTGTACAGCAGGTCATTGGACAGTTCTGTGAGACGTTCCAGTTTTTCCGGAATTCGGGGTTGGACTTCCAGGGCAAATCGGGTTCCGGACATGTTGTCTCCCGTCGAGAGTTCCAGGTGGGGTGAGTCGCTAAAACTGGTGCCGAGGGTGGGAATCGAACCCACACTCTGTTGCCAGAACCGGATTTTGAATCCGGCGCGTCTACCAGTTCCGCCACCCCGGCTAAGGCGCGCCAGTATAAGGATTCCTGCGCCGGTCGCAACAAGGACCCCGGCCGGTGCTGTGCTACCATGCCGCGCCATGCGCGCCAGTGATTTCGACTACAGCCTGCCGGAGCGGTTGATTGCCAACCGGCCCGCGCAGCCGCGCAGCAGCAGCCGGCTGCTGGAACTGGCCATCGATGGTGCGATCCGCGACCGTCACATGACGGATTTCCCGGACCTGCTGGGCGAAGATGACCTGCTGGTGCTGAACAATACCCGCGTCATTCCCGCGCGCCTGTTCGGTGCCAAGGCCAGTGGCGGCAAGGTCGAGGTGCTGGTGGAACGCGTGCTCAACGAACACCGGGTGCTGGCACACGTGCGCGCCAGCAAATCACCACGGGCGGGTACGGAACTGTTGCTGGGGGAAGCGCGGCTGCCCGTCAGCGTGCTGGGCCGGAATGAAGACCTGTTCGAGTTGTCCTTCGCCGGTGACACGCCGGTGCTGGAACTGCTGGAGCGCCACGGGCATGTACCGCTGCCGCCCTATATCGACCGCCCCGATAACCGGTCTGACCGCGAAGATTATCAGACGCTCTACGCCGAGCGGCCCGGGGCGGTTGCGGCACCCACCGCGGGACTGCATTTTGACGAGGCGCTGCTGGCGCGGCTCGATTCACGCAAACTTCACATGGCCTTTGTGACCCTGCACGTCGGGGCGGGCACGTTTCAGCCGGTGCGCGCGGATGAACTGGACAAGCACGTTATGCACGCGGAATTCGTGCAGGTCGGGGAAGCAGTGTGTGAGGCGGTTGCTGCCACGCGGGCGCGCGGTGGCCGGGTGGTTGCGGTGGGGACAACCGTGGTGCGCAGCCTGGAGGCGGCAGCGGCGCAGGGTGAACTGCAGCCGTTTACCGGGGATACCCGGCTTTTTATTACCCCCGGGTACCGGTTCCGGGTGGTGGACGCACTGTTGACCAATTTTCACCTGCCGCGTTCGACGCTGCTGATGCTGGTCTGCGCCTTCGCCGGGTATGATGCGGTCATGTCCGCCTACCGGCATGCCATCGAACAGGAATACCGCTTCTTCAGCTACGGGGACGCGATGTTCCTGCAGCACGGTGGTCAGCAATGAAGTACCAGTTGTTGCAGACCAGTGGCAGGGCGCGGCGCGGCCGCCTGAGTTTCGCCCGTGGCGTGGTGGAGACGCCGGCCTTCATGCCGGTGGGCACCTATGGAACCGTCAAGGGCATGCGCCCGGAGCAGGTTGCCGAATCCGGGGCGCAGATCGTGCTGGGGAATACCTTTCACCTGATGCTGCGCCCGGGCACGGAGGTGATCCGCGCCCACGGTGACCTGCACGATTTCATGCACTGGCCGGGCCCGATCCTGACCGATTCCGGCGGCTTCCAGGTGTTCAGTCTCGGTGAACTGCGCAAAATCACCGAGCAGGGTGTACATTTCCGTTCCCCCATCAACGGCGATCGGGTGTTCCTGGGACCGGAGGAATCGATGGCGGTACAGCGCGCGCTGGGCGCGGATATCGTGATGATTTTTGACGAATGCACGCCGTACCCGGCCAGCGAGGAAGAGGCGCGGGCCTCGATGGAGCTGTCGTTGCGCTGGGCGCAGCGCAGCCGCGAGGCGCACGGGGATTCGCCGGCTGCGCTGTTCGGGATCGTGCAGGGTGGTATGTATCCAGAGCTGCGCCTGGAGTCGCTGCAGGGACTCACCGCGATCGGTTTCGACGGCTATGCCATCGGCGGGCTGTCCGTGGGGGAGCCGCACGAGGAACGCATCCGGGTGCTGGACACGCTGGACCCGGCCCTGCCGGCAGACCGGCCGCGCTACCTGATGGGGGTCGGGACACCGGAGGATATCGTCGAATCGGTGCTGCGCGGGGTGGATATGTTCGACTGCGTGATGCCGACACGCAATGCGCGCAACGCCCACCTGTTTACCGGCGGCGGTACCCTGCGCCTGCGTAATGCCCGGTTTCGTGAGGATCCGCGCCCGGTGGACGCGGATTGCGGCTGCTATACCTGCCGCCATTACAGCCGCGCCTACCTGCACCACCTGGACAAGTGCAACGAGATCCTGGGCGGCCACCTGAACACGGTGCACAACCTGCATTATTACCAGCAGCTGATGTCCGGCCTGCGGCGGGCCATCGAGGCGGGGGCCGTCGACGATTTTGTGGCGGAATTTTATGCAAAAAGGCACCAATCGGCGCCGGCTGTGCCATAATAGCGCGCTTTCAAATTCAAGAGACTCCTTTCCAGGAGTCCCGGCGGGCACGTGCCGGGGCTACAGGGCGGGGGTCCGGGACAAAGGTAAACCGGTATGAGTTTTTTCATCAGTGACGCATTCGCGGCCGCACCGGCCGAGGCGCAGGATCCCCTCATGAGCTTCCTGCCGCTGATCCTGATTTTCGTAGTGTTCTATTTTCTGCTGATCCGGCCGCAAACCAAGCGCGCCAAGGAACACAAGAAAATGGTCTCGGAACTCACCAAGGGCGACGAGATCGTGACCAACGGCGGTCTGCTGGGACGCATCACCCAGGTCGGCGAAAATTTTGTGCAGGTCAGGGTGGCCGACAACGTGGAGGTCAAGATCCAGAAACAGGCGGTCGCCAACCTGATGCCCAAGGGCACGTCCAAAGAACTGTAACCGAAACTGAATAACGCAACAGGGCTAGCCTAAATCATGAACCAGTATCCGGCCTGGAAATACCTGCTGATTATCTTTTTGCTGGTAATCGGGATGTTGTACGCTTTACCCAACCTGTATGGCGAAGATCCCGCGGTGCAGGTTTCCAAAACCCGCGGCATCATGGACAGCAGCGTACAGGACCTGCTGCAAAGCAAGCTGGGTGAGGCAGGACTCAGCGCCAAATCCGTAGAGACCACCGAACGTGGCCTGTTGATTCGCTTTAACGGCACGGAAGACCAGCTGGCGGCGGCCGACCTGTTCAAGGATGCGCTGGGTACCGACTACGTCGTTGCCCTGAACCTGGCACCCTCCACACCGGCCTGGCTACAGGCCATCAATGCGCGGCCGATGTACCTCGGTCTCGACCTGCGTGGTGGCGTGCACTTCCTGATGGAAGTGGATATGAATGCCGCTATCCAGAAAGCCATGCGCCGTTATTCCTCGGACCTGCGCCTGGTATTGCGCAAGGCGAAGCTGCGCTACACCAGTATTCGTGACACGGGCAACAAACTGGTCATCCGCTTTCGCAGTACGGAAGACCGCGACAAGGGTTCCGACCTGATCCACAACGAGTATCGCGAACTGCAGCTCAAGCCCTCCGGCGAGGGGAGTGATGCCGTGCTGGAAGTCGCCCTGAGCGAGAAAGAGGCCCGGGAGATCCGCAAGCTGGCCCTGCAGCAGAACATCATCACGCTGCGTAATCGTATCAACGAGCTGGGCGTGGCCGAGCCGATTATCCAGCAGCAGGGCGACCGGCGTGTGGTGGTGCAGTTACCGGGCGTGCAGGACACGGCAACCGCCAAGCGTATTCTCGGTGCTACGGCCACGCTGGAATACCGCGCGGTGGACACCGAGCACGATGTCGAGGCAGCGCGCAACGGCCGGGTGCCGCCCGGTTCGAGTCTCTACAAGAGCCGTGACGGCCGCTACTTCCTGTTGAAAAACCGTGCCATCGCTACCGGTGACCAGATCGTCAACGCACGTTCCGGTTTCGACAGCAACAGCGGCAGCCCCCAGGTATCGGTGACCCTGGACGGCAAGGGTGCACGCAAGATGCTGGAGTTCACCAAGGTGAGTGTCGGCAAGCCCATGGCGGTGCTGTTTATCGAGAACAAGACCAGCACACGCATGGTCAACGGCAAGCAGGTGGTCACCAACCGCAAGGTCGAGGAAATCATCAGCGTCGCGACCATTCGCGGCGTGTTCGGCCGGCAGTTCCAGACCACCGGTCTGGACAGCCCGCAGGAAGCGCACGAGCTGGCCCTGTTGCTGCGCTCCGGCGCGCTGGCTGCACCGATCCGTATTGTTGAAGAGCGTACCGTCGGCCCCAGCCTGGGTGCGGAAAACATCGAGCAGGGTTTCGAGTCGGTGGTCATCGGTTTTGTGCTGGTGCTGGTATTCATGGCGCTGTACTACAAGGTGTTTGGCCTGATTGCGGACCTGGCGCTGACGTTTAACCTGGTGCTGGTGGTGGCCCTGCTGTCCATGTTACAGGCCACGCTGACCATGCCGGGTATCGCGGGTATCGTACTGACGGTAGGTATGGCGGTGGACGCCAATGTGCTGATCTTCGAGCGCATCCGCGAAGAATTGCGTAATGGTAATACGCCGCAGGCCAGTATCCATGCCGGTTATGCCAAGGCTTTCTCGACCATTGCGGACGCCAACGTGACCACGCTGATCGCGGCGATTGTGTTGTTCAGTTTCGGCACCGGGCCGATCAAGGGTTTCGC
>DRQL01000245.1 GCA_011371465.1 Gammaproteobacteria bacterium
ACGGAAAAATGCGTAGTTTGCTAGAATCCGGTCCAACACATAACCACAAAAGAAAGACTGGAGCTATTCCATGGCAAGTGAAGTGAATGTCGCCAGCGAGCGGCGCGGTCGTTCCCGGGAAAAGCTGGCAACACTGGTGAAGACCCGTGGCGAAACGCTTTCCCTGTATTCCGAACTGGCCAGTCAGCGGCCGTTCGAGGCGGATGAGGTGACCAGTGAGGCTTTGCAGGAATTCTGCCAGGCATTGATTGATTACGCTGCCAGCGCCCATTTCCAGTTGTACCGCTATATTTCAGACAAGCTCGAACGCCGTACGCCGGTGCTGGAAGTGGCGGACAGGATTTACCCGCAGATTGTCCAGACGACCGACTCCATCCTGCGTTTCAATGACAAGTACCAGGACGTCGACCTGCTGAACGGGGACGGGGAACTGCTGAAACTGCTCGATACCGATCTGTCCAGCCTGGGGGAAACCCTGGCCGAACGCATACAGCTTGAAGACCAGGTGATCGGCGCCATGACCGGCAAGGTGCATTAGGGCCTGTTAACACTTCCCGAATGGGCACTGCCGGGACATGAGTCACAAACCTTCTGCACCAGCGGGTGTTGCGCTCGCTGAACTGTTACAGATCATGGCACGCCTGCGCGACCCGGAGGGTGGTTGTCCCTGGGACCTGGAGCAGGATTTCGCCAGTATCGCGCCCTATACCCTGGAAGAAGCCTACGAGGTCGCCGAAGCGATCCAGCGCAATGACGCCGATGATCTGCGCGATGAACTCGGTGACCTGCTGTTCCAGGTGGTTTTTCATGCACAGATGGCCCATGAAAAGGGCTGGTTCGATTTCGACGACGTTGTCGTCGCCATCAATCGCAAACTGGTTCGTCGTCACCCGCACGTTTTCGCGGACGAAGAAATATTCGATGCCCGTGCCCAGACCGAAGCCTGGGAACAGCACAAGGCCAGTGAGCGTGCCGCAAAAGGCCTCGTCTGCGACAGCGCGGTGGATGGGGTCCCCCTGGCGATGCCGGCGCTGGTGAGGGCGCAGAAAATCCAGCGCCGTGCCGCCAGGGTCGGCTTTGACTGGGACGATATTCAGGGTGTGGTCGACAAACTGGAAGAAGAACTGGCCGAGCTAAAACAGGCGCTGGATGCCCGGGAACCGGTGGAACGCGTACAGGAGGAACTGGGTGACCTGCTGTTCAGCGGGGTTAACCTGGCACGTTTCCTGGAAGCGGACGCAGAATCCCTGCTGCGTCATGCCAGTCACAAGTTTGAATGCCGCTTTCGACTGGTGGAGCGTTTCGCGCAGCGGGAACAACGGAAATTGCAGGATTGCACGCTGGCTGAACTGGAGGCGTACTGGCAGGCGGCAAAGCAGCAACTGGCCGGCGAGGCATCGTCCCGGACAGATGGTAACTAGCCCGTGCCGGAGCACCGGTCCTGGACGGATGCCGGGTCGCGGTCTGCGGCCCGCAGCCACTCCAGGAAGGGGCGCTCGATCAGGTTGAAAAACCGCTGGGCCGAGGCCGGGTCGTGGTCCAGTTCATGTCGGCCACTGACGGCGCAGGCACGGTTGATGAAGTGGCGCGCACGGCGGGCGTCGATCTCTGCATCGTAGGCGGTCAGGTTGATCTGCTGCAGGTAATCCCAGAAATGCGGATCCCTGGACAGGATGCGGGCATTGCGGCTGGCATGTCCTCCCGCCAGGCTGTCCCGCAGGCGCAGACGTCGTGCCTGGGTGGAGCGGATCCTGGGACAGGACAACTCGACCAGGTGCAGCAGGCAGTGGTGATGCTCTTCGGTCATGGCAGACCCTGACCGGCACAGGTAGGGTACGGTGCGTCGGTCGATCACCCGCAGGGTAATGGTCCCGCTGCGGTCCGGTAGCGTTGCGGTGGCATACGTGTCTTGTGCCGGGTGGTTCATCTTCCTTCTCCTTGCCTGATGAATGCCGGGCAGGAAGACGCCTCCATGCGTCGAAAATCTGTCCCTCGCCGATTTCAGTGCATCACCTGTGCCAGGTTTGTGCGTGCTATCCGGAGCGCCCGAATCCGGTGCCGGTCCGGGGAGGCGGGGGATCGTTATGGTGCGGACGTGGCGGTATCCGCTTCCCATTTGATAAATGACTGGAAATCATTATGGTATAGCCCGTTTGCCATCACAGGTAATGCACCAGATCAGAACAGCCGGATGCACGATGATGAGTCAGCCGGCAGAACAGCCAAGGGGAGCGAGCTATGAGCAGACGATTACAACTGGCAGCACTGTTGCTGTTACCGGGCGCGGCGCTGGCGGAAGACGGCCTGCAGGCGGCGGATACTTCCTGGATCCTGACGTCGACCGCACTGGTGCTGTTTATGACGTTGCCCGGTCTGGCGATGTTCTATGGCGGCCTGGTGCGTTCGAAAAATGTCCTGTCCATCCTGTTGCAGTGTTTCGCCATTACCGGGATCGTTTCCGTGCTCTGGCTGGTGGCCGGTTACAGTATCGCGTTCGCGGAGGGTTCCGATTACGTCGGCGGCCTGTCCAGGATCATGTTCTCCGGGATAGAAGAAGATACGCTCAGCGGGGTACTGCCGGAGTCGGTCTTTGCACTGTTCCAGATGACGTTCGCGATCATCACCCCGGCGCTCATCATCGGCGGCTTTGCCGAACGCACGAAATTTTCCGCGGTGTTGCTGTTCAGCGCCATCTGGTTGCTGGTGGTCTATGCGCCGGTCACCCACTGGGTATGGGGCGGCGGCTGGCTTGGCAGCATGGGGTTGCTGGATTTTGCCGGTGGCACAGTGGTGCATATCACTGCCGGTGTCGCGGCGCTGGTGGCGGCACTGGTGATCGGTCCGCGCAGGGGCTTTCCCGAAACCCCCATGATGCCGCACAACATGACCATGAGCGTGGCCGGTGCCGGCATGCTGTGGGTCGGCTGGTTTGGTTTCAACGGTGGCAGCGCGCTGGCTGCCAACGGCGACGCCGCCATGGCAATGACGGTAACGCACCTGTCCGCCGCTGCAGGCGCCATGACCTGGATGTTCTACGAATGGATCAAGTTTGGTAAACCGACAGCACTGGGCGCGATTACGGGTATGGTTGCCGGTCTCGGCACCATCACCCCGGCATCGGGTTTTGTCGGGCCTGCCGGTGCGCTGGTCATTGGCGTGAGCGCCGGCATTGTGTGTTTCAATGCCACCATGCTGATCAAGCGCGTGTGGAAGATTGACGATTCCCTGGATGTTTTTCCCGTGCACGGCGTCGGCGGCATGCTCGGAACCCTGCTGGCCGGTGTTTTTGCGTCGACCGAGCTGGGCCTGTTCAGCGGCCAGGGTTTCGCCGATGGCATCAGCAGCATGGGGCAGCAGGTGGGTGTCCAGCTTACCGGCATCGTGGCCACCGCGCTGTATACGGCTGTCGCGACCTATATCATCCTGAAAGTGGTTGGCATCGTGACCGGTGGCCTGCGCGTCAGCCCGGAAGAAGAAAGCCAGGGCCTGGATATCACCAGTCACGAGGAACGGGGCTACGTCAATCTCTAGGGAACCGATCGGTACCCGGAAGGCCAGGGCTGCCGGTCATCCAAGGGGGGGGCGGGGTAACCCGCTGTCCTTTTTCATCAGAGCCACTCACCGGGTGACGGTCTCTCCCCGGACTGGCAAACTGTAGCCCGGTCCGTTTGGATGCTACCCGGGAGAAGATACATGGGACACCGCTTGTCAAAGATCTATACGCGAACCGGGGATGCGGGTACCACGGGGCTGGGGGATGGTTCACGAACCGACAAGGACAGCCTGCGTATCGAAGCCTGTGGAGCAGTGGATGAACTGAACAGCGTGATTGGGGTGTTGAGCAGTCACGAATTGCGACAGGACATTGCGGCGGAACTGAACCGGGTTGCGCACGACCTGTTCGATATCGGCGGTGAACTGAGCATCCCGGGGCACTGCATGGTGACGGATCAACAGGTGGAACGCATCGAGCAGTGCCTGGACCGCCTGAATGCTGACCTGGAACCACTGAAAGAATTTATCCTGCCGGGTGGCAGTACCGCAGCGGCGCTTTGCCACCAGGCGCGTACAGTCTGTCGCCGGGCGGAGCGCCGGGTGGTTACGCTGGCGCGCGGGGAAGAGATCAACCGCGCATCGCTGCGCTACCTGAACCGTCTGTCCGATCTGTTGTTTGTCATGGCGCGTACCCTGAACCATGTGGACGGGGGACAGGACGTACTCTGGCAGCGTGAGCGTTAAGGATACTTACCGCCGGCCTGTCGCCGGGCGTGGCGCGCCTGTTCCAGCTGTTTGCACATGCGTTCTGCACCTTCCAGCACCCGCGGTGTCTGGCGCTGGATCAGGTCGGGGGGGATGAAATACAGCTGTTTTAGCCGCACTGCGGCCAGCCGGGGCCACTTGCGCCAGGCATCCAGCCACTGTGAACGTTGTGATTCCGGTCCTGCAGCGATGATGACCTCGGGGTCCGCTGCCAGTACCGCTTCCCGGTTTACGGCCGGTGCCAGTGCATCCAGGCCGGAGAATATATTCTCTCCGCCACACAGGTGAATCACCTGGCTGATCAGGTGCTCGCCTCCCACGGTCATCAGCGGTTGTTGCCAGATCTCGTAGAACACCCGGATCGTCGCCGCCTGCGCATAGCGCGTTTCCAGTTGCCGGTAGCGTGCGCGGAAGCGCGTCGCTGCCGCTCGCGCCACCGTTTCACTACCGGCAAGCCGGCCGAGGCCTTCCAGGTTGCCGGCGATATCCTCCAGGCGACGCGGCTCACTGTAGAAAACCGGCAGGCCGAAACGCTCCAGCTGTTCGACCTGCGGACGGGAATTCCCGCTCTGCCAGGCCACCACCAGGTCGGGTTGCAGCGCGACGATTGTTTCGATATTGAGGTTGGCATAATCGCCTACCCCGGGTAGCCGGGTGGCCTCGGCCGGGTAGTCGCTGAAGCTCACGGTTCCGACTACGGCATCACCGGCGCCGGCCGCAAACAGCAGTTCGGTGATATGTGGTGCCAGGCTGATAATGCGCCGGGCAGGCTGGTCCAGCTGTACCTGCCGGCCAGCATCGTCCATGACCTCCACGGCAGTCGCAGGCAAGGGGGACAATGCCAGGCAGTAGCAGACCACCATAGCGTATCCCGTTGTGAAGCCGGAAATTTTCATGCTGCTACCTTATCGACAAGCTGCGGTTTTTAACAGTAAACGGAGTGAAAGCCACGGGATTCGGGTACAATTCGCGCAGCGCAAACGGTAACGGAACCGGCATGGAAAAGGCACTGGAAAATTTTCTCTACGCGAGCCTCCGGGTGCTCGCACCGGTCCACCTGGCGTTGGTACTGTCGGCGCCGGGTATGGCCCTAACAACATGAACCGGCAAGAATGACACAGACGGTCCGCTGGATCCGCTTCCCGGATGCGCAGGCCGTAGCGGCCGATGCCGTACAGCGGATACTGCAGATTGCAGCCGCGTCCATCACTGCACGCGGCGTTTTCCGTATGGTCCTGGCCGGCGGCAGCACGCCCGAAAAAGCCTATCGCCTGCTGGCGGGTGCAAGCGCGGACTGGTCGAACTGGCACCTGTACCCGGGGGACGAACGCTGCCTGCCCGAGGGTCACCCGGAACGCAACAGCAGTATGATCCGGCACGCATGGCTGGAGCAGGTCGGGATCCCAGACGCACAGGTGCACTGGATCCCTGCCGAGCTGGGACCGGAACAGGGCGCGATGCGCTACGAAGAGGTGGTTCGCGAGGCCCTGCCCCTTGATCTTGTGCTGCTGGGTATGGGCGAGGACGGGCATACGGCCAGCCTGTTCCCGGGATACGAACCAGAGCCGGAACGACTGGTGGTCGGCGTCACGGATGCACCCAAGCCGCCGCCAGAGCGGGTCAGCCTGAGTTATACCGCGCTTGCCCGGTCGCTGAATATGCTGGTGCTGGTTACCGGCGAAGGCAAGCGTGCGGCCGTCGCCCGCTGGCGGGCGGGCGAATCATTGCCGGTTGCCCGTCTGGACTGCGCGGCGGGTATCGACGTATTGCTGGATGAAGCCGCGTGGTACAAGAAGTAAACCATCAGCGCTGTTCTGAGGAGGCAGGTTCCTGGAGGTCGTTGCGATGACGGAAGAGGACACAACCATAGGGGCTGCCGCATCGCTGATCGGGTGCACCCTCAGGGACTACGGTATCAGCGTTACGGACGTATTTCGTGATGCCGGACTGGACCCTGAGGCGGCGATTGCCGCCGATGTACGCTATCCTTTTGAAAAGATGCAGCGCATGTGGCGTCTGGCCGTGGAAAGAAGCGGCGATCCCTGTTTCGGCCTGGCTGTTGCCGGACATATCCAGCCGCAGGCACTGCACGGCCTGGGCTTTATGTGGTTATCCAGCGATACGCTGCTGGATGCGCTGGAACGCCTGGTAAAGTACCAGAGAATGATCTCTACCGTTGCCGACATCAGGCTGGAGGAACAGAAAGAATCGGTTCAGTTACACGTCGATTTTCGTCGTTCGACGGCGGATATCGAGTATGCATCGCTCGACGCCGCAGTAGGCGTGTTCGTCAATATGTGCAGGATAGCAACCTGTGAGACCTTCAACCCGGTTCGCCTGTCGCTGGAACGCCCGCGTCCCGACTGTGCGGAACGTTTCGAAGACCTGTTCCGTTCACCGGTTGAATTCGGTGCTGCAGCCAATATCATTGATTTTGATCCGGTGCAGCTGCGGGAGCCGCTGCCGGGTGCCAACCCGGAACTGGCGCGTGCCAATGACCAGGTTGTTATCGACTACCTGGGTCGTTTCGACAGGGAGAATATTTCCATGCAGGTGCGTTCCCGGCTGATCGAGCTGTTGCCCGGCGGCCAGCCCAGCCAGAAGGACATCGCCGGTTCACTCAACCTCAGTGTCAGGAACCTGCAGCGCCGGTTGCAGGCCGAAGGGATCAGCTTCAAACGCCTGCTGGATGACACCCGCAAGGACCTGGCGGCCCAGTACATACGGGACAGTCACCGTCGTATCGGTGAGATCACCTACCTGCTGGGGTTTTCCGAGCCCAGCAATTTCACCCGCGCGTTTCGTCGCTGGACGGGGGTTTCCCCCAACGAATTCCGGCAGCGCTCCTGAAGGCAAAAAGAGGTGGCCTAGGCCACCTCCTCGCGGGCGATGGTCAGCGTCGGCGGTGCAACGATACCGATACGCGCCTGATTGCCGTTGATACGGGTAAGCGTCAGTTCAATCGGCCCATCCCTGAACACCTCTGAAACCGGCGTATCGGGTGGCAGATCAGCGGACGGAAAGATATGAATGGATTCACCAACGCGACGTGTTAATACCAGCATGATTGCCTCCTGAATCTGTTGAACATCCTGGCAAGGGGCAAACGCATGACATCTGCACCCCGTGCAGAGCCAAGATAGAGGCAGGTGGAAAATACGGTTAATCCCGGCGCGCCAATCCGTTGTCCGGGCAGCCATGGCCACCGGGGTTGGAGGCTTTATTGCGGGAGTGGTTCGGGATGCTTTTAGCGAGCCGGGAACTCGCTGAAAGCGGGCTGAACTGTGTGCATGGCCAGGAACCAGCTGGAAATATGGTCGGGGCGAGAGGATTTGAACCTCCGACCCCTTCGTCCCGAACGAAGTGCGCTACCAGGCTGCGCTACGCCCCGATTCAGTAACTGCGGTTAACTGAAAAGTCGACCAATCCGTACAAGGCTTCTTTATAGGGACTGGCGGGAAGTTCAGCCAGTGCCTCGATAGCCAGATCCGCTTCCTGCTGTGCGGACTGCGCAGTGTACGCGATGGCATGGGTGGATTCAATTGCCTCCTGGACCTGCTCGATCTTGTCCAGGCCGCCGCGTTCGATAGCCTCGCGAATGGCTTTTACCTGTGCCGGGGTGCCCATGCGCATGGCGTAGATCAGCGGCATGGTGGGTTTTCCCTCGGCCAGGTCATCGCCGATGTTTTTGCCGATATTGTCGCCGGAAGACCCGTAGTCCAGGGCGTCATCGATCAGCTGGAAGGCGGTGCCCAGGTGCATGCCGTAGTGAGCCATGGCCTGTTCGGTCTTTTCGGACTGTCCGCCCAGTACCGCGCCAAGCTGTGATGAGGCTTCGAACAGCTTGGCGGTCTTGTAGCGGATGACATCGCGGTACAGTGCTTCCGTGGTGTCCGGGTCGTGGCAGTTCAGCAGCTGCAGTACCTCGCCTTCGGCAATGGTATTGGTAGTGGTGGACAGGATCTCCATGACCCGCATGTCGCCCACACTGACCATCATTTCAAAGGAGCGCGAATACAGGAAATCGCCGACCAGTACGGCGGCTTCGTTGCCCCAGATGGCGTTGGCGGTCTGGTTGCCGCGCCGCTGGTCGGAAGCATCGACCACGTCGTCGTGCAGCAGGGTAGCGGTGTGGATGAATTCGATCACGGCGGCCAGTTCGATGTGATGCTGGCCCTGGTAACCGCAGGCACGGGCCGCCAGCAGCACCAGCAGCGGGCGCAGGCGCTTGCCACCACTATTGATAATATAGCGGCCCAGCTCGTTGATCAGCGCCACATCCGAACGCAGCCGTTCCAGGATGAGCCGGTCCACCGCAAGGGATTCGCTCCGCACCAGCATCCGGATATCCTGGATATCCAGTATACCTTCCTGTTTTTTAAGAACTTCCTGCATTGGTTGTGACATGCTGATCGAGATTGAATCCGGCTATATTCAAGCGTTTAGTCTAACCGCGAACCCCGTATGGTACCAGAAGGCAAATGGTTTGACCCAAACCGGCTGAATCTATAGAATTGCGCGTCTTTCGGGTGCTGTCAGTTGGAGAATCAGCCATGTACGCAGTTATTGTAACTGGCGGAAAACAATATCGGGTCAGTCAGGGCGACAAGCTTCGGGTCGAGAAGCTGGACGTTGCTGAGGGCGAAAGCATTGACCTGGACCAGGTCCTCATGGTGGTCGACGGTGACGACATCAGGATCGGCGCCCCGGTGCTGGACAGTGGCAAGGTAACCGCTGAGGTGAAAGCACACGGCCGCGGCAACAAGGTGGAAATCATCAAGTTCAACCGCCGCAAACATCACATGAAACGCCAGGGCCATCGCCAGGCGTATACAGAACTGGAAATCACGGGCATTTCGGCCTGAGTTCGAGGTAAACAGCAATGGCACATAAAAAAGCCGGTGGCAGCACCAGAAACGGACGCGATTCAGAATCCAAACGCCTGGGCGTAAAACGCTACGGCGGGCAGGAAGTGCTGGCGGGTAACATCATCGTGCGCCAGCGCGGCACCCATTTTCACCCGGGCGTGAATGTCGGTTGCGGCAGGGATCACACCCTGTTCGCAAAAGCAGACGGGGTGGTGAAGTTCATTACCCGTGGCCCGAAAAACCGGAAATTCGTGGACGTGGTTGCAAGCTGACCGGTAGCCGGTCCTGCCGAAAAGCCCCGTCCTGGCACGGGGCTTTTTTATGTCTGGTATATTCAGCCAGGTAATCACGGAATACACGGAAGGTACGGGTAAACGTATGGCGGCTTTCCGCGTGGTCCATAGCGGTATGCCATGCAGCTGGATGAGAAAACGAGAGAACGGGGCCTGCCCCTTACCATTTGCCCATGAAATTTGTCGATGAAGCCACGATTACGGTAAAAGCCGGGGACGGCGGGAACGGCTGTGTCAGTTTCCGGCGGGAAAAATACATTCCCCTGGGCGGGCCGGATGGCGGTGATGGCGGCGACGGCGGCAGCGTCATCCTGCAGGCCGATGCCAACCTGAATACCCTGGCGGATTTCCGCTATGAACGGAATTTCAATGCGCAGCGGGGTGAGAACGGGCGTGGCCGGAACTGTACCGGTGCAAAAGGCGCTGACCTGGAAATCCGCGTGCCGGTGGGCACCCTGGTGTATGAAGAAGATACCAATGAACTGATGGGCGACCTGGTCGAGAACGGACAACGGCTGGTGGTGGCGCGCGGCGGTTTTCATGGCCTGGGCAACCTGCGCTACAAAAGCTCTGTCAACCGGTCGCCGCGCCAGTCCAAGCCGGGCACGCCCGGTGAAAAGCGTTCCCTGCGGCTGGAACTCAAGTTGCTTGCGGATGTAGGCCTGCTGGGGAAACCCAACGCGGGCAAGTCCACGCTGATCCGGGCGATCTCCTCGGCCAAACCGAAGGTGGCGGACTATCCGTTCACTACCCTGTATCCCAACCTCGGCGTGGTGCGGGTAGAGGCGCACCGCAGTTTCGTGGTGGCCGACATTCCCGGCCTGATCGAAGGCGCGGCAGAGGGTGCCGGCCTCGGCGTACAGTTTCTCAAACACCTGTCCCGTACGGGTCTGTTGTTGCACCTGGTGGACGTGGCGCCGATGGACGGCAGCGACCCGGTGCAGGATGTGCAGGCGATTGCGCACGAGCTGGACAAGTTCAGCGCCGAGCTGGGTGAACGCGAGCGCTGGCTGGTGCTGAACAAGACGGACCTGTTGCCGGAAGACGAACGTGAGGAACGTTGCCGGGATATTGTACAGCGCCTTGACTGGCAGGGGCCTGTATTCGCCACGGCCGCCGTCGCCAGACAGGGTACGCAGGCACTGGTATTCGCCATCATGGAAGCCATCGAAAGCAAGCGTAAAGCGGCAGCACAAGCCTCATGAGCCAGCAGAAATCACGTGCAGAGGTGGGCAGGGCCAGGCGCTGGGTCATCAAGGTCGGCAGCGCGCTGCTGACCGATAACGGGCGTGGTCTCGACCGGACGGCGATCCATGCCTGGACGGAGCAGATGACCCGTCTCCGCGAGCGCGGTTGTGAACTGGTGCTGGTGTCTTCGGGCGCGGTGGCGGAAGGCATGAACCGGTTGGGCTGGCAGCAACGGCCGCACGAGCTGGTATCCCTGCAGGCCGCTGCCGCGGTGGGCCAGATGGGCCTGGTAGAAGCCTACGAGTCGAATTTCCAGGCGCACGGCCTGCACACGGCGCAGGTGTTGTTGACCCACGATGACCTGGTGAATCGCACGCGTTACCTGAACGCGCGCAGCGCACTGCGCAAGCTGCTGGACCTGGGCGTGATCCCGGTGGTCAACGAAAATGACACCGTCGCCTGTGACGAGCTGCGTTTTGGCGATAACGATACCCTCGCCGCCCTGGTCGCCAACCTGGTGGAAGCAGACGTACTGGTGATCCTGACGGACCAGCCGGGCGTGTACGACCGCGACCCGCGTAGCAGTGACAGCGCCCGCCTGATCGAGGATGCAGCGGCCGGTGACGAGGCGCTGCTGGCGGCCGCCGGCGGCCGCAGTGGTAGCGGGCTGGGGCAGGGCGGTATGGCCACCAAGGTGCGGGCTGCCGGGTTGGCGGCGCGTTCCGGGACGGTGACCTGGATCGCTTCCGGGCGCGAGACGCGGGTGCTGGAAAAGATGGCCGCCGGTGAGTCGCTGGGCACGTTGGTGCACCCGGCCAGTGACCCGTTGACAGCGCGCAAGCAGTGGCTGGCGAGCCAGTTGCAGTCGAGGGGCAGACTGTACCTGGACGCCGGTGCCGTACAGGTGCTGCGCCAGTCCGGCTCCAGCCTGCTACCGGTGGGTGTTACCGAGGTGCAGGGTGATTTTCAGCGCGGGGACCTGGTCAGTTGCCATGACGCCGCGGGGGTGGCGGTGGCGCGCGGCCTGGTCAACTACAGCGCCGAAGAAGCGCGCCGTATCATCGGGCATACCAGTGCCAGGATAGAGGAACTGCTGGGCTACGTGGATGAACCGGAATTGATTCACCGCGACAACCTGGTGTTGCTGTGAACAACGGGCGGATAGCAAAAAGCCGGTCAGGGACCGGCTTTTTCGGGAACCAGGATCAGCTTCGCTGTCAGCCCTGCAGGGTGCGTACGTGCTGCCCGAGGCGACTTTTATGACGCGCGGCCTTGTTCTTGTGGATCAGGCCCTTGCCAACGGCCTTGTCGATGACCGGAACGGCCTTCTGATACGCCGACCGGGCGGCTTCCGCGTCGCCGGTGGCGACGGCCTTGACGACATTCTTGATATGGGTGCGCAGCGCGGAACGCTGGCCGGCGTTGCGCTGACGGCGGTTTTCCGCCTGACGGGCGCGTTTTCGTGCCTGAGCCGAGTTTGCCAAAATAATGCTCCTGATCCTGATTCCGGAAAGCCGAGTACTATACGGATTTCACGGGGAATTGTCTACGCAGCGTGCTTTTTTCAGTGTGCCGGGGCGCGGCCGGCGGTGGTGACCTGATGACCGGGAAACTGGTTAAAAGCACCGTTACGGTGGGCGCTATGACCTTGATTTCCCGGGTTTTAGGCCTGGTGCGCGACATGGTGTTCGCGCGTTTCGGGATCGACGCAGGGATGGACGCCTTTTTTGTCGCCTTCAAAATCCCCAATTTCATGCGCCGCCTGTTCGCCGAGGGCGCCTTTGCACAGGCCTTTGTACCGGTGCTCAGCGAGTACAAGACGCAGCGCGAGCACGCTGAGGTCAGGGCGCTGGTGGACCGTGTGGCCGGTACCCTGGCGGGGTTCCTGGGCCTGTTGGTGCTGGCGGGCGTGCTTGCC
>DRQL01000246.1 GCA_011371465.1 Gammaproteobacteria bacterium
GGTCAGACCCCGGGCGGCATCCATGGCGTAGGCGTTACCGGCAATCCGGCCCAGCACCTCGGAAATGCCTTCAAAGCGGCCGATCGGTGTCTTGAACTGTTTGCGTACCGCGGCATAGGCGCCGCCCACGCGGGATGCCAGCTTGCCGCCACCGGTGCCCAGTGCGGGCAGTGAGATGGAGCGGCCGTCGGCCAGGCATTCCATCAGCATGCGCCAGCCTTCACCGATGCGCGCCTGCCCGCCGATGATCCAGTCCATGGGGATGAAGACATCCTTGCCGCGGTTGGGGCCGTTCATAAAGGCCTGGTTGAGCGGGAAGTGCCGCTCGCCGATTTCCACGCCGGGCGTGTCCGTGGGGATCAACGCCAGTGTAATGCCCAGCTCTTCCTTTGCGCCGAGCAGGTGGTCCGGGTCGTACAGCTTGAAGGCCAGGCCGAGGACGGTGGCGACCGGGCCCAGCGTGATGTAGCGTTTTTCCCAGTTCAGGCGGATGCCGAGCCGTTCCTCGCCTTCGAACGATGCGCGGCATACCACGCCCCGGTCGGGCATGGCGGCGGCATCGCTGCCGGCTTCGGGGCCGGTCAGGGCGAAGCAGGGGATTTCATCGCCGCAGGCCAGGCGTGGCAGGTAGTACTGTTTCTGTTCATCGGTGCCATAGTGCAACAACAGCTGGGCGGGTCCCAGCGAGTTTGGCACCATGGCGGTGACCGCGGCCGAGATGCTGCGGCTGGCAATCTTCATGACCACGCAGGAGTGCCCGTAGGCGGTGAACTCCAGGCCGCCGTACTCTTTGGGAATGATCATGCCGAAGAAGCGCTGCTGCTTGAGGAAATCCCACACCGGTTGTGGCAGGTCGTGCAGGTGTTCGGTAATCTCCCAGTCGTCGATCAGGCTACACAGTTCATTGACCGGGCCGTCGAGGAAAGCCTGTTCTTCCTCGTTGAGCGCAGGCGCCGCGTAACCGAGCAGGGTATCCCAGTCGGGCTGACCGCTGAACAGCTCGGCTTCCCACCAGGTGCTGCCGGCTTCCAGGGCTTCGCGCTCGGTGTCGGATACGCTGGGCATCATGCGGCGGTACAGTTCCATCACCGGTGTGCTGATGACGCTGCGGCGCACTGACGGCACGCCCAGCAGGACGGCGGCGGGCACGAACACCAGCCACAGGGGGGTCAATGCCCAGGCATTGACCTGGTGTATCCCGGGCCAGGCGAGCAGGTACAGGGCAATCGCGCCACTCCACGCCCAGGCCGGCGCGCGCCGTGCCAGCAGGCTCCAGACGACAGCCAGTACGACCAGTAATTCGATGAGTAGCGCCATGGTATTGCTCCTGTGATCAGGTGGTTTTTACAACGCCTTCTGTTTCTGTTTCGACCCCGACTTCCTCATTGTAGTTCGCTTCTCCGGCTTGTGGTTCGGGTTGTCCTGCAGGCAGGTAACATTCTCCGTCGGAATCACAGATGCGGCCGCTCCGGTCCCATGGCATTTCACGGTAGGTCGGGTGTTTGGCAAAATCCAGGTGCGGGCATTTGATGATGTCAAAGTAGGGTGAATAGTCAAAGTCGCGCGGGGTGAAAAGGCGCGTATTGCGCGGCACCATGCGCAGCGAGCCATCTCGCCGTTCCTCCAGCATGGGCAGCACCGGGAAGTTGACCGAAGCAAAGGCAGCGGCAATCATCGAGGAGCATACCGAGCGTGTCGGTCCCCCGGCGTTGTGTTCAAACAGGCTGGAACGCCAGCGGCGCGGGATGATGCTGTACGGGAACAGGAAGCGACCCAGGTCCATGAGCTGGCGCAGGTCGTATTCGAAACCCAGGTGCTGGAGGGTGAATTTCATGATCTGCTGCGAATCCTGCCGCGTCAACCCGGTGGGTCGGCAGACCCGCAGCGAGTCCTCGCGGTATTTGCTGAGGGGTTCCACTACGGTGCCTTCCCCCAGCCAGGCTTCGATGATCAGCTGTTCGTTGGGATCACCGTCGTAGAACGAAAGCACCTTTTCCCGCAATTCCTCGTCGTCGATATCGTGCACCCGCCCGATGTAGAGCGCGGAATGCGACCAGGGGCTCTGCGTGATGGTGCGGATGATTTCCGATATGCGGCTGCGCCCTTCGACCAGTACCACGTCACAGGGGCGGATTTCGTAGCGGATGCGCTCAAAGTCACACAGCGGCGGGTTGGCCGGCTGCTGTTCAGCAGTCAGCCAACCGACAATTTTCTTTCCCAGCCAGGCTGCAGGATTGAGCATGTTTCAGCTTCCGTTTGGTGCATCGTATTCAGGGTTGCGCCCCCGTTCGGGAGCTATATGCAAGATTAGCGGCCACTTTATAGATAGTCTGAGCAGGGAATCCGGGAAGGCGCAAGCGCTAGCGATTCAGTGGCTTGTGCGCCAGGTGCAGGGCGCGTTCCAGCACGGACTCCGGGGTGTAGAAATGCGGGGAAAAGCGGATGCCGCCGCCGCGCAGGGCACAGACCACCCCGTTTTCCTGCAGGTAACGGTAGCGCGCCTCGATGTCTTCCTGCGCATACCGGAACGTGACAATACCGGCGCGTCTGTCGGGTGCGGTTTCGGACAGGATGATGCCACCACTATTTTTAATATTATCAATCAGATATTGAACTTTTGCTGAAACCATATCAAATATGGCCGGGATGCCGGTTTCCAGCAGCAGTCCCAGGCTGGCGTGCAGGGCGTGGATGCCCAGCATGTTCGGGCTGCCGCACTCGAAACGACGTGCGCCGGCGGCGGGCTGCCAGTCACGGCGGTCGTAGTCGCCCAGCGCTTCCACCATGTGCCAGCCATACTGTTTGAGCGCCAGCCGTTCCAGCCAGTCGCTGCGACAGTAGAACAGCGCCAGTCCTTCCGGTCCCAGCATCCACTTGTGCCCGTCACCCACGACAAAGTCCGCCTGGCAGGCCTGTACATCCAGCGGTTTCACCCCCAGGCTCTGGATGGCGTCGACACAGAAAGCCACGCCCTGTTGCCGGCACGCTTTTCCAATCGTTACCAGGTCCAGCGCCAGCCCGCTGGCGTATTGCACGGAACTGAGTGCCACCAGGCGGGTCGCGGGCTTCATGGCCTCGATCACGCGTTGTTCCGGCTCCCTGACCCGGTCGATATTCACGGTGCGCACCCGCACCCCGAGGCTGTGTAACGATTCCCAGACAATGCGGTTGGAGGGGAACTCCTGGTTGCTGATGAGCACTTCGTCGCCGGCTTGCCAGGGGAAGCCCCAGGCAATCACGGACAGGGCCTCGGAGGTGCTTTTCAGGAGCGCGATTTCCTGGACATCCACGGCGTTGACCAGGGTTTGCAGCTGTATACGCAGCGCCTGCTCGGTGTGCAGCCAGCGCTCGTAGTGGCGCGAACCGAGCCGGCCGTTCTCGGCCGCAAAGCGCTGTACGGCCTCCACCGTACGTACCGGCCAGGGAGAGACCGCGGCATGGTTCAGGTAACAGAGATCGTCCGCCAGGTTAAATTCGTCTTGCGTCATGATGTCGGGCCAGAGAAGCGGTAGAATGAAGGCCCGTATTAAAACATGATTCGATGATGAAACTGTCCGCGATCCATTTTTTCCGGCAGCTCCTTACCGGCGTACTGCTGCTGAGCGGTGCCGCGGTGATGGCGGCTCCACCGGTGCACAGCGGCGTCGTCGCTGAAACGGGATTGCGCTACTGGGAATGGGATGGCGAGGGGGTCCTGTTCAGGCTTACCCAGCGGCTGCCGGACCAGACCCGCGCCTACTTCATGGCGCGTGGTTTCGCGCCGGATCAGGCGGATCGCATTGCCCGGCGCTGCGTGTTCCAGTCCATGTTTAAGAATACGGCCGCGGCCGGATCACCACCCGTCACCATCGACCTGGAGGACTGGCGGGTTCAGCATGCCGGCCGGGAGGGCCCGCTGCTTACACGGGAACAGTGGCGGCAGGATTTCCGGGACAGCGCTGTTCCTGAAGCCGCCGCGATTGCGCTCGAATGGTCGCTGTTGCCGACGCAGCAGGAGTATGCACCGGGAGACTACAACTGGGGCATGAGCAGTTATGGTCTGGAACCGGGCGCCGTGTTTGACCTGGCGTTTTCCTGGACACGCGAGGGGCGGCGTTTGCAGGGGCGCCTGAGCGGTGTACAGTGCGCGGCGGATATTCACCCGGAGCCGAAATCATGATGCCCTGGCACCCGACGCCTGCACTCCTTGCCTTGTGTACCCTGCTTGCCTCGTCTGCCCTGTTTGCCGGGCAGGCAACCCAGCGACTGCGGGAAATCCCCGAACGGCCGCAGGCACCGGACTTTTCGCTGCGGGATATGGACGGGGTCGAACACCGGCTGTCCGCGTATCGCGGCAAGGTGGTGATCCTGAATTTCTGGGCGACCTGGTGCCCCCCATGCCGGGAGGAAATGCCTTCGATGCAGCGCGCCTGGCAGCAGTTGAAGGACGAGGATATCGTCATGCTGGCCATCAACGTGGGTGAAGACGAAGACCGTATTTTCGAGTTTACCGCCAGTTACCCGGTTGATTTTCCCCTGCTGCTCGACCTGGATTCCGCGGTCATCGGTAGCTGGCCGGTACGCGGTTTGCCGACCACCTTCGTGATCGATCCACAGGGCAGGATCGTCTACCGGGCGATTGGCGGCCGCGACTGGAGTGCGGCGGGGTTGCTGCGGAAAATACGCGCGCTCAAATAGCTGGAGACCCGGTGGACATACGGGCTTCGGCCGGCGATGCCGTCCCGGCCGTATAGTCTTCCAGCCATGGCTGTATGCGTTCGGCCGGTTGCGGTTTGGCGATATGGTAACCCTGTGCGCTGTCGCAACGCATGTCTCCCAGCGCGGTCAGTACTTCCCGGTCTTCCACGCCTTCCGCCACCACCGAGCAGCCGAGCGTGTGCGCCAGCTCCACGACCGATTCGACGATGGCCAGGTCTTCACTGCTGTTCATCATGCGCAGCACAAAGCTGCGGTCCACCTTGAGCTCGTCCACAGGCAGGTGATTGAGGTAGGCCAGGGATGAAAAGCCGGTACCGAAGTCATCGATGGAAATGTGCAGTCCCAGTTTATGCAGGGATTCCAGTACTTCCTGGGCAAAGTCGATGTCCTGCATCATGACATTTTCGGTGATCTCCAGTGTGAGGTGATGGGCGGCGATACCGGTGCTTTTCAATAATTCCATGATGCGCGGTTTCAGCTGGAAGTCACGCAGGGACTGGGTCGATATATTCACGGCGACCCCCAGCGAGAACCCGTTGCGGTGCAGTTTCCTGAGGAAATACAGGGCTTCCTCGAGCACCCAGTTCGTCAGGTCCTGTATGGCGCCGGTCTGTTCGGCAAGATCGATAAACTCGTCGGGGGGGATCAGTCCGAGGGTCGGGTGATCCCAGCGCACCAGCGCTTCGAAGCCGCTAACTTCCCCCTTGTCCAGCGAGATCTTGGGCTGGTAGAACAGCACCAGCTGGCCACCGCTGATCGCGCTGCGGAGTTCCGCACCGAGTAACAGGGTGCGTACACTGTGGCTGTCCTTTTCACCGTTGTAGATACTGCACGAGGTATGTGATTCCCTGGCCTGGTGCATGGCCACGTCGGCGCAACGCACCAGGGCATCGGCGTCATCGGCGTGTTGCGGGAACAGCGCCAGGCCGATGCTGAGGCTGACTTCCAGTTCCACCTGGTTGACCGTAAAGGGGGTGTGCATGGCGGCCAGGATATGCTGTGTGCAGGCGGTTGCCTGCTGTTCGCTGGTGTCGGCGAGGTACACGGCGAATTCGTTACCGCCCAGGCGTGCCAGGAAGGTGTGCTCCGGGAGTATGTGCCGGATGCGGGCACCGATTTCCAGCAGCAGCTGGTCGCCGAAGTCGTAGCCCAGGGTGTCGTTGATATGCTTGAAGCGGTTGATGTCGATGACCATCAGCGCAATGTTGGCGGTGGCTTCTGCCGTGGAGATGGCGCTGGATAATTCTTCGTAGAGCAGGGAACGATTGGGCAGGCCGGTCAGGGTGTCGTGGGTGACCTGGTGGCGAAGCGCGGAGGTTTTCTGATCCAGCTTGCGCGAGATCACGGAAGCAAACAGCAGGGCAATCCACACCGCCACCCAGAGAATTGCGAGACTGGTGGCAAAAAACCGGCTATTGAGCGTCGCGGTCAGGGCGCTGCCGCTTGCCCCGGCGTGATGCAGCAGCACCAGCTGGAGCGGCAGTCCGACCACCGGCGTTGCGACCCAGCGGAATTTACCCGCAGGCAGGTCGATCTGGCCGCTGGTGTTGTTGCCGCCGGCCATCGATTGCTGCAGGCGTTCCGCCAGCGACTTCTGATCGATTTCCGGGAGTGCGGTTCCGGCCGCGCCGCGCAGGCCGCCGCGGTCCAGGATCAGTGACAGGTCCGCCGTCGGGGCAAAGTAGCGGTGGGTTTGTTCCAGCGCAAGGTTGTCGGTATCGCCGGTGACCAGCGGGATGGCCACGTTGTGGGCGACGTCCTCCGCCTGCTGGCGGAGCGTCTGGAAGGCATAGGTTTTGTCGACATCCGCGATGATCCAGTAGGCGATGAGCCCCAGGATACTCTGGGTGATCACGGTAATGCCTACAATCCCCAGCAGCAATTGGGTGGATAGTCGCATCCGGGCTCAGTTAAGCTTGCAGGTATTGATACCGGCCAGTGTGTAGAGTGGGCAAATGCGAATCAGGGCGACGAACAGGTTGGCCAGTCCGAAAAATGCCAGCAAACCGGAGCTCACCGGGTCGGCGATGAATTCCGTGTCGATCAGGCTGATATAGATCAGCACCGAACTGATGCCGATCCGTAGTATACGGTCCAGCTTACCGATATTCTGCTCGAGTTTCATACCAGGTCCCCCAATGGTGTCCGGACCGGTAACCGCTTTCCCCCAGGGCGACCGGTCCTCCCCTGATTAGCGGCCGATCGTGAGCGGAATTTAACCGCAGGGTGCCGTAAGTAGCAGGCTTTCAGGTTCAGAAATTGCTATATTTCGCCGCTAGTCCCCGTACCGGGGCAGATTGATAATGAGATTGCCCGCACCCGGATCGTTCCTGTCCCTGCACCTGCAGAGCGTCCCGGTGACAGCCAGAGAAACCAGCCATGTTTGCGTCGTACCGTTCGCGCCTGATTGCACTACTGACCGCCGTCACCGGGCTGATGGTCCTGTTGCTGTTTGTTTCCTACCTGAGCGCGCGCTGGGTGATCTGGGAGGATGCTTCGCTGCACCTTCAGCAGACAGTGCAGCTGTACGAGCGCAACCTTGCCAGTCAGCGGATTGAACTTGCCCGCTATGCGGGCACCCTGCGCAATGACCGCCTGTTCCGGGATTACAGCTTTGCCGTGCTTCGCATCGGCGCTGACAGGCAGCCGCTGGTCGGCCTGATCGACGACTACCTGGAGCGCATGCCGCTGGACGCGATTCTGCTGATCTGGGACGACGGGCTGATTGTGCGCGGTCGCAATGAAGGCTTCCCGGAACGGGAGATTCGCAACTATCCGCTGCTGCGCGGCAACAGCACCGCGTATATCGAAACGGATGACGACGTGTACCTGGTTGCCATCCTGCCACTGGTGTACCAGGGGGAACACCTGGGGCGGGTAGCGGTTGCGCAGAATATCAGTAACAGCTGGGTGACCGGGCAAACGCGGGACCGGCAAACGCAGCTGTTCGTGGAACGGGACGGGCGGGTGATTGCCAGCACCGCCCCGGAGTTCATGAACATGAGCATCGACCCGGAATCCGGAACGCTGGTCACGCTTACCGACACCTACCGTCTGCAGCAGGTCGGTCTCCCGGCTGCGAAAGGCCTCCGCGCCCGTTTCTGGATCGCGCGCTCGGATACGGCGCAGATCGAGACCCTGAGTCGTTATAACCGCATCATGATCGGGCTGGCCTTGCTTACCCTGGCGCTGATGCTGGTGGCCGGCCTGATTGCGGTCAACCGTTTCAGCCAGCCGATCCGCAAACTCATCAGCCTGACCCGGGAAATGGCCAGCGGGCAGCTGCCGACCATCAAGCGGGGCAAGGGCGACAGCGAGATCGACCAGTTGCTCAACCAGTTTATCGAGCTGGTCGACGCGCTGCGCGCGGGTCGGGAGGAGGTGCAGAAAGCACACGGGAAGCTGAAGGTCTCCGCGATTACGGATGACCTGACCGGCCTGTACAACCGGCGCTACCTCAACGAAATCTATCCGAAGATGCTGGCCCAGGCCGAGCGTGAAGGACTGGTGCTGTCCGCGGTGTTGCTCGACCTCGACTATTTCAAGAATATCAACGACACCTACGGGCACAATGCGGGCGATGCCTGCCTGGTGAAATTCGCCACGCTGTTACGAAAAAACAGCCGCACCAGTGATTTCGTGTTCCGCATGGGCGGGGAGGAATTCCTGATTCTCAGCCTCGGCCGCCGGGCGGAGAACGTGTCCACGCTGGCGGAAAAGATCCTGGTGTCGACCGAGGCGGAAGAAGTACAGTATGGTGGTCATGCCATACACTTCACCGTCAGTTGCGGTATCAGCTGTGTGCGCAGCTCGCCTTCCTTCCACCCGACCCTGTCCCACCTGGTGTCGCTTGCCGACCGCGCCCTTTACGCAGCCAAGCGGGAAGGGCGCAATTGTGTCCGGATGAATACCGATGGTTGCAAAGAGGCGGTACAGGGCGAAGCCCGGACCGGCTCTTAGAAGAAAAGAAGTCGGTGACAAAACGCAATCATTCGCAATTGTCACCGACCCGAATGGCACTTACTTAAACGCGTTTTTGCTCGTATTCCGACATTGTTGGGTTACGCTGCGCTAACCCAACCTACATAACATTGGCGCTGGCCTTGCTTTGCAGGTCGGATTAGCGCAGCGTAATCCGACAAAGCGCCTTAAGCAAGTGCCATTCGTCGCCGACCCCTTTAATTCCTTTTGTCGATGGGTACGTAGTCGCGCCGGGTTTCGCCCACGTACAGTTGCCGTGGTCTGCCGATACGCTGGTTCTTCTCGCTGATCATTTCCATCCATTGCGAAACCCAGCCGACGGTACGGGCGATGGAGAACATGACGGTAAACATGTTGGTGGGGATGCCCAGTGCCTTGTAGATCAGTCCTGAATAGAAATCGACATTGGGATAGAGCTTGCGCTCGATAAAATAGTCATCGTTGAGCGCGATTTCCTCCAGCTTCAGCGCCAGCTCGAACAGTGGGTCATTCTCGTTACCGAGTTTGGCCAGCACCTCGTGGCACATCTCGCGGATGATGCGCGCGCGCGGGTCATAGTTCTTGTACACCCGGTGGCCGAAGCCCATCAGCCGGAACGGGTCGTCGCGGTCCTTGGCGCGGGCCAGGTAGGCGGGTATGTTTTTTACGTCGCCGATTTTTTCCAGCATGCTGAGCACCGCTTCATTGGCGCCGCCGTGTGCCGGTCCCCACAGGGCGGCGATGCCCGAAGCAATACAGGCGAAGGGGTTGGCGCCGGAGCTGCCGGCCAGGCGCACGGTGGATGTGCTGGCGTTCTGCTCGTGATCGATGTGCAGGATGAAAATGAGGTCGAGGGCCTTTTCGGCCACCGGGTCGGCCTCGAATTTTTCGCAGGGCACGGAAAACATCATGTGCAGCAGGTTGCCGACATAACTCAGGGAATTATCCGGGTAGACCTGGGGCTCGCCAATCGAGTGCTTGTAGCTGGCGGCGGCGATGCTGGGCATCTTGGCGATCAGGCGGTGGGCGGCAATCTCCCGGTGTACGGGGTTCGAGATGTCGGTGGAGTCGTGGTAGAAGGCGGACAGCGAACCCACCACGCCGACCATGATCGCCATGGGGTGTGCGTCATGGTAGAAGCCGCGGAAAAAGCTTTTCAGTGCTTCGTTCAGCATGCTGTGGTGGGTGATGATGCTGTTGAAGTCCTCCAGTTCCTGGCGCTTCGGCAGCTCCCCGTACAGCATGAGGTGTGCGACTTCAATAAAACTGCTGTGCTCGGCGAGTTGCTCGATCGGGTAACCGCGGTACATCAGCATGCCCTGTTTGCCGTCCAGGTAGGTCAGTTTGCTGTGACAGCTGGCGGTCGACAGGAAGCCGGGGTCGTAGGTGAAGTAGCCCAGCTCGCGGAAAAAACGGCCGATATCGACGGCATCGGGACCCATCGTGGCTTTCCGTACCGGCAGCTCAATCTGACGACCGGTCCGGTTGTCGATTACGGTGACAGTGTCTTCAGACATCGAACGCTCTCCTGTTGGATCTATTCAATGATGCGGACGGTGCGGGTGGACAGGTCGTGGCATAGCCGGCACCACCTGACGGGCTTCTCCGCTACTCGCTGGTCGAAAGCGCAGACTGTTCCGGTGTCCGTGTACCAAATTCGAGCCTGTCCAGCGGGGCAGGGTGGCCCAGGTGATATCCCTGTACATAATCGACGCCGATCTGGCGGAGTATTTCAAGGGCCTCGGCACTTTCCACGTACTCGGCCGTCGTTTCCTTGCCCATCATGCGGACAATCTCGCATATGGATTTGACCATCATGCGGTCCACTTCATTGGTGGCAATATTGCGGACAAAAATACCGTCGATCTTGACCATGTCCACCGGCAGGTTTCTCAGGTAGGCATAGGAGGACAGTCCGCTGCCGAAATCGTCCAGCGCAAAGTGGCAACCCGCCTGCCGCAGGGTGTTCATGAATTCCGTAGCCTGCGAGAGATTGGCAATCGCCGCGGTTTCCGTTACTTCAAAACAGAGTTTTTGCGGGGGGAAGCCGGTGTCTTTCATCTGTTCCAGAAGGTGTGCGCGAAACGCCTTGTCGCACAGGGAAAGCGCGGACAGGTTAAGCGAACAGAGTTCGGTCTGCGCCAGCGCCTCCGGGTGTTCGGCAAACCATCGCAGCACGTGGTCGAACACCCAGCGGTCCAGCCGCGGCGACAGGTTGTAACGCTCGGCGGCGGGCATGAAGACGCCCGGTCGTATGATCTCTCCGTTTTCGCGCAGCCGGATGAGTATTTCATAGCGGTTTCCCCGACCGCTGCCGTCACAGGGAAGAATGGGCTGGGCATACAGGCAGAAGAGATCCTGCTCCAGTGCGGTGGTCAGGTTGGGGGCCCAGTGCACGTCGCTGGCGGGACTGTCGGGCACGTTGCTGTCCCGGTTATGGATGTGCACCTGGTTGCGGCCCCTGGCCTTGGCGGCAAAACAGGCAGCGTCGGACAGGCTGAGCGCATCCTTCAGCGAGGAGATACCCTGCAGGGGCAGCAGGCCGATACTGACACCCAGGGAGAAACGGCGCTCGCGCCACTGGAACTGGAAATTCTCGATGGACTTGCGCAGCTGTTCGGCAAGTGCGGCGGCCCGGTCCGTCGGACAGTGTTCCATGAGTACGGCAAATTCGTCGCCACCCAGCCGGGCCAGGGTGTCACGTGCGCGAATCTGCCCGGCAAGCAATCCCGATACCTGGCGCAACAACTCGTCGCCGGCAATGTGTCCACAGGAGTCGTTGACAAACTTGAACTGGTCCAGGTCCAGGTAACACAGGGCGTGCTCGCCCCTGTGCGTGGAGGACAGGATGCGGCTGAGCCGTTTTTCGAATTCCCGGCGGTTGATCAGGTCGGTCAGTGCATCGTGGGTAGCCTGGTAGGCCAGCTGGTCCTCGAGGTGCCTGCGGTCGGTAATGTCCCGGCATACGACCAGCAGGCGTGGTACGGTTTCGTCGGGGTCCAGGCTGGCGCGCTGGTGTACCCATAACAGGGAGCCGTCCTTGCGGACTTTCCGGTATTCGATCCCCTGTCCGGATTCCTGGCCGGAGAACAGTTTTTCCATGTGTTCCAGCACGACCGGGAGGTCGTCGGGGTGGATGACGCTGGCCGCCGACCGGTTGATCAGCTCTTCCACACAATAGCCCAGTATGCCGGCACCGGTATGATTGATAGAGAGGATGGTGCCATCCTTGCTGAGCGTCGTATAGATATCCGGTGCGTGTTCATACAGGGTCTGGTAGCGCGCCTCGCTGGCACGCAGCGCCTGTTCGGCCTGGACCATGTCCGTGACGTTTTTAAAGATACCGCGGGTCGAAATGGCCTCGCCTTCCTTGATCAGGGAACCGCAGTCTCCCGTAAGGTGAACCACATCCCCGGATTTGGTCAGGAACTTGAAGTCGATACGGCTGAGTTCCTCTCCCTGCTGGAGGCGGTTGAAACGATCCTGGCAGCACAGCTGGCTGTCCGGGTGCAAAACATCCGTCAGGGTCAGTGACTCGACTTCTTCTTCGGTATACCCCATGGTTTCGCGCCACGCCCGGTTGGTATACAGGAACCTGCCATCCGCTGCGAGGCACTGGATCAGGTCGCTGGTATTGTCGAATACATCGATATAACGCTCATGGCTTTCGCGCAGCTCGGATTTTTTCAGCAGCAGGCTGTTTTCCTTCGCGGCACGTTCGAACAGGTTGCGCACCAGCATCGGCAGGCGCCGGAAGCCGTTGGCATCCGGTGTGACGAACTGGTCAACACCCTGTTCAAGGCAGCGCAGGGCGATTTCCTCAACACCGGTGCTGGCCAGAAGAACCACCGGCACGTTCAGCTTGCGTGAACGTAACTCCGCAGTGGCCTCCAGTGCGTCCAGCTGGTCAAGTTGCAGTTCGCAGACCAGCAGATCGGGCGTTTGCGTATCCAGCGCGGTACGTAATGCAGACAGTGATTCAACGTGTGCGCAGACCTGCGTTTCAGTATTCTGGTCGAGGCACTGGCGGATATCGGTGGCCAGCGGTCGGGTACAGGCAAGCAGCAGTCGAATTGGCGGGGGCGAGGAGGTCACTGGCTTTCAGTTGATACGGGTTCCGGAAACAGGTTGCCAAGCATAAAATAATGCCAGTAAAAATAGTATAGCTATAAATATCAGTTAATTAAAACAAATATCTAATCCAAATTCCACAATTGTGGCGGGTGTATGGTGCTGCGCTCTTATCTATAGCGTCGCACTGGCTGTTTTCCCTTAGCCGGGGCCCGGGGCTGCGGGCAGCGCCTTCAGGCACCGGAAGGCTGCGCACGGGATGAACACCGGCACCAGGTGCAGTCGCAGTCCGCGTGCGGGTTCAGCAGCGGCGTGTGGTGCCGCGCGACCAGGAGATGATACCAGATCCGTTTCCACAGGCGGGGCGCATAGGAACGCTGCATGCGCTCGCGGATGTCCCATCCTTCCGGGTAGTGTTTCAGCAGTCGGTTATAGCCCCGGTCGCCGAGTCGTTCATAAAACCAGCGGTTAACGGCAGCGGTCTTGTGGTAATCACGCAAGCGGTGTTTCCAGAAGGTTTCGTACTGTCCGGGTTTTCCTTTCAGCTGTGCCCGTCCGGCCGCGGCGCCCGACAGGATGGCAAAGCGAATGCCAAAACCGAACAGCGGGTCCTGGAAACCGGCCGCTTCCCCCGCATACAGGATGTTCCGCTTGCGGGCCGTTTTGGGCAGAGCGAAGTTGCCGGTACCGCCGAAACGGCGTGGGTTGTCCATTTGTACACCGAGCCGGTCGGTGAAGAAATCGACGCTGCGTTGCAGGTAGCGTCGTTCATTGTGGAAATCCCTGAACAGGCAGGTTGCCAGGGTGGCCCGGCCCTGGTTGACCAGCAGGTACGCGTAGCCGCCGGGTGCCAGTTGTTCGGACACGATCGCCCAGGCGCCATCCGCCATGTCGGTGCTAAAC
>DRQL01000247.1 GCA_011371465.1 Gammaproteobacteria bacterium
GAGATGCTGGAAGCCGGTGATGATTTCTGCATGGCGATCTCTTACAACCCCGGCTACCAGAGCGTGCTCAAGGATCTCAAGCAGAGCACCCGGCAGCGCTTCGTGGCGCTGGAATTTGACTATCCGGCTGCCGGGCTGGAAGCGAAGATCATCGCCAGCGAAACCGGGGTGAACACCGAGACGGCCGCGCAGCTGGTCAAGTTTGCGCAAATGACCCGCAACCTGAAGGGTAGCGGCCTGGAAGAGGGCGCCAGTACCCGCCTGCTGGTGCATGCCGCCAAGTTGATGAAAAGTGGTGTAAAACCCGTGGTGGCGTGCCGCTCCAGCATTGCCCAGGCGCTGACCGACGATGCTGAAATGCTGACCGCGGTAAACGAGCTGAGCGCGTCGGTATTCTGACCGGCTTTGGTCTGGCGCGCTGAGCATGGTCCAGCTCCCTGAAATCCCTGAATCCGCCACCCGCGATGTGCGAGTGGACACGCCGATCGACGACTACGAACTGCTCGACTTTGGTCGCGGCCGCAAGCTGGAACGCTGGGGCGACTACCTGGTGGAAACCCGCGATGCGCTGGCCACGGGTGAACCGGCGACCAGTGGCTGGCAGGCCGACTGGATCTATGTCGATGAAGTCGGGCACGCCGGCCAGTGGGAACCGACGCGCAGCGGGCTGAAGCGCGAGTGGACGGTGACGCTGGCCGGTATCAGTGTGCCGTGCCGGCTGGACGCGCGCGGCCGGGTGGGCCTGCAGGGCCGGGACCTGCCCTGCGGCCAGTGGGTGCGCGAGCGCATTGACGGCTGCTACGACCTGGAAGACATCCGGCTGCTCAACCTGTTCGGCGGCAACGGTTTCGTGACCGCGCAGGCCCTGGTCGCCGGCGCTTCGGTGGTGCACGTGGACGCTGACGCAGAGAGGCTGGCACTGGCCCGAACCCTGGCCGGTACCCGGGGCGTCGACTACGTGCAGGAAAATGTCATGGACTATGTCGAGGACCTGCTGCGTCGCCAGCAGCGCTTCGACATGCTGGTGCTGCCGGTGCCGGCGCTGGGGCACGGGCCGAAGGGGCAGTTATGGGATCGGGAAGTCGACCTGTCCCGGCTGGTTAAATACCTCCCTCGCCTGGTCACGGACCACTGTCTCGGCATCTGGCTGTCCACTGACGGCGGTGCCATCACCTGGAAAGCCGAGAGCCTTGGTCAATTGCTGCACGAGGTATTGCCGGGCCACACCATCGAACCCGTAGTGCCGGGTGTCGGGACCCGTGACGGTCGCTTCCTGCCGGCGGGCGTCGCGGCCCGCTGGTTCGACGCCACGGATTTTCTCCAGACCGGTGATATGCCGCTGACGGCGGCCCAGCTGGAAGAGCGCCTGGATGTGCACATGGTGTCGCTGGGCGCGGCGGAGGAACCGGCGCGCGCACTGGCCGAGTACCCGCGCGCACAGCAGGACTTCGTGTTGCGCTGTGCCGGCATGGTGGCACGCACCAGTTCCGGGATGGCGTTCAATTTTGTAACGCACGTGTGCGGTGCGTTACGCCTGATGGACGAGGCCGGTGTCGAAAGCTGGCTGCTGTCCTGTATGGATATTTACGATACGCGCGGCCTGCATCCTGCGGTGGCCGCCTTCAAGGATGTCGAGACCTTTGCGCGCGAGTACCGCGCGCGTCGCAGCGGCCTGGCGCTGGATGAAGTGGTCAATGTGCTGGAGGCCTTTGCGCACGGGCTGAACGGCCGCCGACTGAAGGTGGAAGCCGGTGAACACGTCTACACCGACACGGAAACCCTGTTTTTGCCGGCCTCGGTTACCCTGTCTGCGCAGCGCGACGAGAATTTCCAGTTGTACAAGGCCATGCTGGTGCACCAGTGGGCGCAGACCTGGCTGGGTACCTGGCGTATCGATGTCAGCGC
This sequence comes from Gammaproteobacteria bacterium, assembly GCA_011371465.1. Classification (GTDB taxonomy): domain Bacteria; phylum Pseudomonadota; class Gammaproteobacteria; order DSM-19610; family DSM-19610; genus Thiogranum. The sequence continues at coordinate 1,906 of DRQL01000247.1, forward strand.
GGCATTGTCGTGTTATCCCGACTACGCCAGGGCGCTGGCCTGTTTCCATGCGCTGGAAACCCTGCGCCTGGATGCATTTGTCGCCCGACAGTTGCCGGGTTTATTTCGCTCGATGCAGCCCTTGCGCGAAACCTTCGAAGCCTCCCTTACGGAAAACTGGCGTGCCGCGCAGCAGCGACTGGCACGCCATGACGCCGGCGTGCAGGACAGTCTCGAACTGCTTCCCGCGTTGCTCGACCAGCCCTTGCCCGCCACCACGCCCTACCAGGGCGTGTTGCGCCCGGCCGACGTGGCGCGCGTGCGTGCCGCGCGTATCGAAACGGACAAGCAGGCGTTCCGCCTCGGACTGTTGAAGATGCAGAACGATGTCGATGCAGCGCGCAAGCAGGGTGAGGACGCCGGCGCACAGGACGATGCCGGGGCAGAGCCGGAAGAAGAAGGCAGTGCCGCGCTGAAACTGCGCGAAGTCGAGTCGCAGGAAACGCCGGACGGTTTCAGTTACGAAATAGAACTCGATGGCCGGCCGCTGGATGTGCCCGACAACGTCAGGGGAACCATGGCCTCTATCCTCCAGGACCTGGGCGAGATACCCGATGATTACCTGCAGGCGGCGGGTGACGGTGTGTACTACACGGGTGAAATCGAAGCACCCAGTTCCGAGGATGTGTGGAAAGGGACGTACCATGAAGAAGGTGCCTTTCTGTACAACGAGTGGGACTACGAGCGCCAGAACTACCGCAAAAACTGGGCTGTGTTGCGCGAAATGGACGTGCACCCCGGCAGTAACCGGTTCGTCAGTGAAACCCTGTGCAAGTACCGCGGGCTGGCCATGGAGCTGCGCCGCACCTTTGAAGCCCTGCGCGGTGAAGACAAGCTGCTGAAAAAACAGCCGCACGGTGACGATGTCGATATCGATGCGCTGGTCGAAGCGCTGGCCGATATGCGCCACGGCGCGGAAATGTCCGAGCGCCTGTTTACCCGTATGCACAAGATGGAGCGCAATATCGCGGTCATGTTCGTGGTCGACATGAGCGGTTCCACCAAGGGCTGGATCAACGATGCTGAACGGGAATCGCTGGTGTTGTTGTGCGAAGCCCTGGAGACCCTGGGCGACCGTTACGCGATCTACGGTTTTTCCGGCATGACCCGCAAACGCTGCGAGGTATACCGGGTGAAGCATTTCGACGAACCCTACGATGATGAGGTGCGCGCCCGCATCAGCGGCATACAGCCCAGGGACTACACGCGCATGGGTGTGACGATACGTCACCTCACCAGCCTGCTGAACGAGGTTGAGGCACGCACCAAACTGCTGATCACGCTGTCCGATGGCAAACCGGACGACTACGACACTTACCGGGGCGCGTACGGCATTGAAGACACGCGCATGGCGTTGATTGAGGCCAGGCGTAGCGGCATCCACCCGTTCTGTATCACCATCGACACCGAGGCACGTGACTACCTGCCGCACATGTACGGCGCCGTGAACTACGCGGTGATCGACGAGGTGCGCAAGCTGCCGTTGAAGGTGTCGGATATCTACCGGCGATTGACGACTTAAAGTAAACGCTCATTAAATATATGGGGCGGGCGTGGAGCCATTTCTTCATTATTTAACGATCGTTTATTTTCTATTGACAAGCCGCGATATATCACCCAATATTCAACGATCATTAAATATTTGGTGACTATTGTGACCTGTGAAACCCCCATATTGTCCGCGCGTGAGCTGGGTGCTTGTATCCGCGTAGCGCGAAAGGAGGCCGGCCTGACCCAGGCTGATGCCGCCGGTTTGTGTGGCGTGAGCGTACCGTTTTTCAATGCGGTTGAGAACGGTAAAGGTACGGCGCAGATCGACAAGGTACTGCATGTCTGTCGCCAGCTTGGTATTCGGGTTTGTGCCGATCTGCCAGGTGCTGCCCTGTGAGCGGGGAGCTCGTTGTCTGGAGTCAGGGGCGTCGTGTTGGCGAGATTGGTTTACAGCAAGGACGCTGGCAATTTGCGTATGACGCGGAATGGATCGGTTGGGTAGATGCCTTCCCGCTTTCGCCGCATTTCCCGTTTATGGAGGCGCCATTTGTCGACAGCGCCGACGACAGGCGTGTTGAGTGGTTTTTTGAAAACCTGTTGCCGGAAGGCGGGTTGCGGGAGTCGCTGGCGCGTTACGCCGGTGTGTCCAGCCAGGATACGCCGGCGTTGCTGCGACGCTATGGTGAAGAGTCTGCTGGCGCGCTCACGATATTACCTGCCGGGATGGCCTGTCCGACGGATTACCACTATGTTCACCTTGCCGTCGATGAGCTGCGCAAGCGACTGAACTGGATTTGCCGGTACCAGACGTCAGTCTGCGTCATTTACCTGAAGCGGTCTACCTGGTCTGGCGTTTCGATCGTGTTGTCAGTGGGCAGGCGGTACAGCGCAAGCATCAGATCGATCTTTGCCAGCTACTCAACAAATGGGTCGATTATAAATACGAAAGCCATGGTGGCGTGACCAGGCAGGATCTTTTCAACAGCCTGGCGCTGCTTGTGCAGCCTGCCGTGGCGCGAGACCGGGTA
>DRQL01000248.1 GCA_011371465.1 Gammaproteobacteria bacterium
AACCCGGTTTTTACCAGCGGGGCCACTATATCCATTGTTTTCTCACAAACCAGGCGGTACCAAAACCTCCAATGAAAATACACAGCAGGAACGCCCAGGAGCCAACCGACAATTCAGCACCGCCGACCAGTCCCTGACCACTGGTACAGCCACGGGCGAGACGGGCCGCAAAGCCGGTAATCACACCACCGATCAGCGCCAGAAACAGACGCGAGGACGCCGAGATGCGCGGGCCGCGCTGCACCACCAGGCGAAAATCACCACAGGACAGGGCGCCAACCAGTGCGCCACCCAGCAGCCCTGCCATCAGGTAGCTCAGGTAGTTATCCAGCGGATGGGCGCCGTGGGCGAAGTAGTGCCCGAAATAGGCGCTCTTCTCGGTAAGTTCAGGATATATCCAGTGCTGAACGGTGGCCACAAGACGTGTCATGGTGCCACTGACACCGATGCCGCGCCCGGCGGTCACAAACGTCATCAACATGGTGGTTCCGATAATGACTCCGGCCACTACCGGCGGGAAACGGCAACGCAGGTTCACCCATCACCTCCTTCAGCACTGTCCGGCAGAAACGGGAAATGCAGCCGGTCAGTCACTGACTATAGTCAGGCATGGAGCCTTTTTCCAGAAAGGGGAACACTGTTTCAACCGCCATTGACCCACGTCAACCAGACGCCTGGCCCACGCAGGTCCGACCGGTGCCATTCCGTTCCGCCCTGACGCAGATCACGACCGGATTGACCGGCGTCATTGTTGCGACCGCCTGCTTGCCCTAGCCTTCACCCTGAGCCGTTTGCAGCAGCCGGAAATCCCTCATACTACAATCGTGGTACTGCCGGCGTGAACTGGTTCAGTCGCGCCGGTCAACAATCTCGACAAGCGCAGACCCGGGGTACAACCGCCATGAAACTGAAAAACATGATTGTAGGCACCGCCGTGGCAAGGGCGGAGATGACTGTCGGTGAAGTATTCACAGAGTGTATCCGCTGCCGGGTGCCGCGTTTACCGTTTGTCGACAGCAATGGAAAAATCACCGGCTGCATTTCCATCCGCAAGACCCTGCAACAGGTCTGTATCCCGGACTATGTGATTGCCTACGCCGATCTGCTGGGCGATCACCTGGGCTGTCTGAGCGGCCCCGAAAATCACGCACGCCGGGTGCTGGCCATGCCGGCGGACCGCTTTGTCCTGGAAGAAATCGCCGTGGTCGATTCCGAGGCCGACGTGGTCAAGCTGATCGCGGTCATGGAAAAACACGACACCAACCACGTATTCGTGATCGATGACGGAACCTACAAAGGCATGGTCACGATCGATGGCATCGCCAAACGGATGCTGGAAATCGGTCTGGACCGTGGATAACGGCACGATCCAGTTCACCGCCAATATGGGCATATCAGCCATTGTGCTGATCGGCGCCTATATCCTGGTATTCACCGAAGCCTGCCACCGCACCAATGCCGCGGTCATCGGGGCGGTAGTCATGGTAGGCATCGGAACCTGGCACGGCTTCTATACACAGGAACAGGCGGTGCAGGCCATCGACGCCAACACCATGTTCCTGCTGACCGGCATGATGATCCTGGTTGCCATCATCAAGCCCACCGGCGGGTTCGAATACGTGGCCATTCGCGTCGCCAAGACCGCGGCGCGCAGTCCGCGCAGGCTGCTGGTCAACCTCACCCTCGCCGTCAGCCTGACCAGTATGCTGCTGGACAATGTCACCACGGTCATCATTTTTGCCCCGCTCACCGTGCTCATCTGCCGCCTGCTGAAACTCACCCCCCTGCCCTACCTGATGGCCGAGGCCATCACCTCCAACATCGGGGGCATCGCCACACTGGTGGGCGACCCGCCCAACATCATGATCGGCAGCGCGGCCGGCATCGACTTCAACCGCTTCCTGGTCCATATGCTGCCCATCGTGACCGTGATATGGGTCGGTACTGCCCTGCTCCTGCTATGGCAGTTCCGCAAGCAGCTGGTGCCTCCCCCGGGATTCACCGGCCGGATCGACCTGGATGAAAACAAGGCGATCAACGACCCGAAAACCCTGAAGCGGTCGCTGCTGGCGCTGGGCACCGTTATCGCACTGTTCCTGGTGCATCACTACCTGCACTTCTACCCGGCCTATGTCACCTTTATCGGGGTGGCGCTGGCATTCACGCTGATCCGTCCGGACCCCAATGTTTTCCTGGCGGAGCTGGAATGGCCGGTACTGCTGTTTTTTGCGGCCCTGTTCATCATTGTCGGCGGCGTGCAGAACTCCGGTCTGCTGGAGTACATTGGCCAGGGGCTGGCGGGCTTTGCCGGCGACCCCCACAAACTGCTGATTACCTGCCTGATCCTTATGTGGGCTGCCGGCCTACTCAGTGCGGTACTGGACAACATTCCCTTTACCATCACCATGATCCCGATCGTGCTGGACCTCGAACACAGCGGCGTAAACGTAACCCCGCTGTGGTGGGCGCTGGCGCTGGGGGTCGGCCTTGGGGGCAATGGCTCGCATATCGGTGCAACCGCCAATGTCATCTGCGTGGCCGAATCGGAAAAATGTGACATCGACGGTGCGCGTATTTCGCCGGCCATCTGGCTGCGCAAGGGCCTGCCGGTCATGCTGGCCGGCCTGACCATGGCCAGTGTGCTGTTTACGGTATTTTTCGGTTTTTTCAGCCGCTGACCGGGCTATTTTCCCGGTTTTCCGATCTGGTCCAGCGAAACGGTGTGAACGCTACCGGTGCCTGGAACATCGACGTCTTCGACCATGAAAATGCGGTGGCCGTTAATCACCGCCGAAACATCCGCCGCACCCCCTTTCGCATCGTGCAGCAGCACGGTGAGGATGTGTACACCACTGAAAACCAGGATGACCGGTGACCAGAAATCGTGTACCGACGGCAGGTAAAATCCAGCCAGCAGCGGCCAGCTTTCCATGAACAACCCGGTCAGCGTCTGCACAACGAGTATGAACAGCATAAAAAGATACACCGGCGCCCACAGCGGATTGTGCGCATACCATTTCGGCAGCGGCGACCTGCCCAGGGTTGCGTAGCAACGCAGCGTCATGCCCAACTTGTGCCAATCATCCCGCCGCGGCAGCAGCGCGCTCCAGTGCGCGGGTCCGGTACCGGTAAACAGCAGCCATATTCGCAACAGCAGGCCGAGTGTCAACCCGATGCCGGCCAGCTCATGCCAGTCACTGGCGGACACCGCAACCGAAGGCGACCACTTCACCAGCCAGCCGGTCGCCAGCAGTGCAAGCACGGACAGGCTGATCAACGCATGCGCCAGGCGCATCCAGCCACTCCACACGAGGGTGCGCTGAATACGCCTGACGCTCACCGCCCTGCCCGGCCTCAGGAACCGTTCGCGAGCGGCTGCTTGATGCTGACCGCGCCGCGCAGGTCACCGGGCCGGTAACCGACCGCCCTGTCGTGCGGGTACAGGCGCTGCAACTCGGCGCGCACGGGTTCTGCCATCTGTTCCCTGCTACCGTGACAAACCATGCACTGCGGTGCCGCGCCGATTGCCTTCATGAAGCGCAGCGACCTGCCGGCCGGCTCCTCGACGACCTCGTAGTAGCTCATGGTATCGAACTTTTCACCCTGCGCTGCCCGCGCCTGGAAATCCTGCAGCACGCGCTGCTCCCAGGCGTCCGGCAACCCCAGCATCGGGTTGCGTACACGCGTTCCCACCCGGGTGACTTTCCAGCCCTTTTCCAGCGAGATTTTGCTGGCGACACGCGGTGCCGTTTCACGGCATACCTTCAGCGCCGCCACCGGCCCGCCTGCCTGCATTTCGCGCTTCATGGTAGCGCCGAGCTGCTTCAGGAAACCAGCCGTCACCGTTCTGGCATCAGCGACACGCGCCTGGATGTCAGCCTCGTTATTGCCGGCCCGGGCAGGCGGAACAACACCGGAAACCGTCAATCCCGCAACCACCAGTACTGTTGCAAGTTTTGTTTTCATTTCCATACTCCTGTTCAACCGCGTAATTCAGCCCCGGATGCCGGCATTCCCGGCCACCCGTCTATTGCCGGTACGCAATGCTCACGAATCCGGCAGCGATGTATTCAGCGCATCGGCGTGCCAGGCCAGGTGTTCACCGATAAAACTGGCGATAAAATGATAGCTGTGGTCGTAACCTTCCTGCAGGCGCAGGGTGAGCGGTATGCCGGCCGCCTCGCAGGCCGCCTGCAGGTTCTGCGGAAACAGGTGCTCGGCAAGAAACTCGTCGGCCGTGCCCTGGTCGACCAGGATGGAGGACACCCTGGCGCCGGACTGCACCAGGCAGGTGGCGTCCCAGGCTTCCCAGTCCTGGCGATTATCCCCCAGGTAGGCGCTGAAACAACCCTCGCCCCAGCTGCTCTGCACTGGATTACAGACCGGCGCGAACGCCGATACACTGCGATAGGCGCCCGGGTTCTTCAACGCGCAGATCAGCGCTCCGTGTCCGCCCATGGAATGCCCGGAGACGGATTTCAGACCCGGCACCACCGGGAAGTTCGCCTCGATCAGCGCCGGCAGTTCCTGCAACACGTAATCATACATGTGGTAGTGCTTCGACCAGGGCTGCCGTGTCGCGTTCACATAGAACCCGGCGCCCTGCCCCAGGTCGTACCGGTCCGCGGCGTCAGGCACATCATCACCACGCGGACTGGTATCGGGGATGACCAGCGCGATACCCAGCTCGGCGGCATAGCGCTGGGCGCCGGCCTTGGTACGGAAGTTATCATCCGTACAGGTGAGACCGGACAGCCAGTACAGCACCGGCACCTTGCGCTCCTCCGCCTGCGGCGGCAGGTAGACCGAGAAGGTCATGCGACATTGACAGGCATCCGAATCGTGCCGGTAACGGTTCAGCCAGCCGCCGGATTCCCTGATACTTTCCATTTTTTCCACGTATGAACTCCCGGAAATTCTGTTCAATGAATCAGCGGTTCCCTAAAAAATAATTACCGAACGAATGCTTTTACCCTCGTGCATCAGGTCGAATGCCGTGTTGATCTCTTCCAGCGGCATGCTGTGCGTCACCAGGCTGTCCAGCTCGATTTTGCCGTTCATGTAATTCTCGACATAACCGGGCAGTTCACTGCGCCCCTTGACGCCACCGAATGCCGTACCTTTCCAGGTGCGCCCCGTGACCAGCTGGAACGGCCGTGTGCAGATTTCCTGCCCGGAACCTGCCACCCCGATGATGGTCGAAACACCCCAGCCCATGTGGCAGCATTCCAGCGCATCGCGCATGACCG
>DRQL01000249.1 GCA_011371465.1 Gammaproteobacteria bacterium
GTCCAGGTGGTCCATTTCGTGCTGGATCGCGCGGGCCTCGAATCCTTCCATCTCGAAAGACTGTTCTTTCCCTTCCCGATCAAGGGCATGCAGCTGAATACGCTCGGCGCGCACCACATTGCCGGTGTAATCGGGGACGGAAAGACAGCCCTCCCGGCCCAGCGCAAAACCTTCCCATTCGGTAATTTCCGGGTTGATCAGGATCAGGTGACCGTGGCTGCGTGTCTTTTTGCGGCCCGACACGTCCACGATGACCACGCGCTCGAACCAGCCGACCTGCGGTGCGGCAATACCCACGGCGCCGGGGCCCGCAAGCCGCGTCTCCTCGAGATCGTCGATATTTGCCTGCAGAGCGGCATCAAACTGCTGCACCGGCTCGGAAACCTGCCGCAGCCGCTCGTCCGGGTAGGTGAGAATATCGCGGATCGTCAAGCTTCACCCAATCAGCGTGTCGATGACATGCACGTCGACCTTGACGCCGTCAGACTGCAGTGGCGCCAGCGCGGCCCGAATGGCCTCCACGCCCTGTGCAGCGACGCCTTCGATCTGCAGGATATAGATCGGTTCAGCCTCGGTACCGCCCACGTCCGATTCCAGGTCGAGTATGTTCAGGCCCGCCTGTTCCGCCCGGCTGGTCACCTGTGACACGATACCGGCACGATCCGCACCGTGTACCCGGATGCAGACATCCGGCACCGGGCGCTGGTGCAGGCCCGGCTCAATGGCGTCGATGTGCAGGGTCAGCTGCAGCTCATCGATCACGGGTTGCAGGGCGCCGCGCAGGCGATCGGCGTCACTCCCCTGCACCATCATCATGACGGTAAAGTTCTGGCCCAGGCGGATCATGGAGGTTTCGCCCAGGTTACAGTCGGCCTCGAACAGCGCGGTTGTTACCTTCGCCACGATGCCGGGCCGGTCTTTGCCCACCAGCGTCAACATGTACCAGTTCAACATGGTTTACTCCTCTTTTCAGGCCGATCCGCTTCAGTTGTGCAGCGTAGCGTGGGTCAGGTAGATCAGGCTGACCCCGGCACCGATCAGCAGCACCTGTTTGATCGTAGCACTGAATTCCACGCGCTTGTGCAGGCCCGGTATCAGGTCCGCCACGGCCACGTAGATGAAACTGGACGCCGCGATGGCCAGGATATACGGCAGCACGGGCTCCAGGTTCTTGAAACTGTAATAGGCCAGCACAGCGCCGACGACGGTGGCGAGACTCGACAGCAGGTTGAACACAAAGGCCTTGCCGGTACTGAAACCGCTGTGCAGCAATACGGCGAAGTCCCCGACTTCCTGCGGAATTTCGTGCGCGGCGACCGCCAGACTGGTGACGATACCCAGGTGCACATCGGTAAGAAACGCCGCGGCAATCAGGACGCCATCGATGAAGTTATGGATACCGTCACCGATCAGGATCAGGGTGCCCGCCGCCGGGTGGTGGTCACCGTGTTCAGGTACGTGGACTTCACAGCTTTCGTGGTGGCAGTGCCGCCACAGCACCAGTTTTTCCAGCAGGAAAAACCCGAACAGACCCAGCAACAGCGTACCGGTGATATTGTGGAAATTGTTGCCTCCCAGTGCCTCCAGCGCGTGCGGCAACAGCCCCAGCAGGGCCGCACCCAGCAGTGCGCCGATGGCAAAACTGACCGCGTGCGGCAGCAGCCGGGTGCGTAACACCTCCGGCAACAGCAGGAACACCGCTGCAGCAACGACGCTGAGCACACCGCCCAGCAGGGAGAACAGCAAAATCCAGGACAACAGTGTCATACCAGTAAAAACTCCATTCCGGCAAAGCCGGGGCATCCAGGAAAGCTTCGATCAATTCGTCATCCAGCGGTATCCATGTTATGGATACCGCTGGATGACTCGCTTCGCTCGCCTTTCGGGCCGCCTGTGGCGTTCAACGCGCAAGCGCTTTCGTCTGGCATTCGCCAGAATGACGGAGAACGAATTGATCAGAGGTTGCTTAATCTTACACGAGTTCATGATTCCGGAAGGTATGGATTGTTTGCGACAGGAACTGCCGGGATCGGGGACTGCTTTCGCGGTCAGGAGACCTACGAGGTGTATCTCGGTCCGCAGGAGCGCCGCCCTTCGGCGCGAAGGCCAGGGCCTGCTTTCGCGGTCGGGGGATCTCTCCTGCGTGGGGCTCAGGGTTGTTCCAGCCAGACGAGGGATGCCATGCGTCCCGTGACACCATCGCGCCGGTACGAATAGAAGCGGTCCCGGTCGCTGAAAGTGCATAAACCGCCACCGTGGACTGCCCGCACACCGACTGACTCCAGGCGTATCCGGGCCAGCCGGTACAGGTCAGCCAGCCAGCGACCGCCCGGTGCGGCACTGAACGCTGCGGCCGCCTGAGCGTGCCGGTCAACAAAAGCCTGCCGGACCTCGTCAACGACTTCGAACGCCGACGGCCCGATGGCGGGTCCCAGCCAGGCCAGCAACTGCGCCGGATCGCTGTTCAGCGCCGCCACCGTGCTTTCCAGTATGCCGGCGGCGAGCCCGCGCCAGCCGGCGTGCGCAGCGGCAACCCGGGTACCGGCACGATCACAGAAAAGCACCGGCAGACAGTCCGCTGTCAGAACTGCACAAACGTATCCGGCCTGGCGGCTGAACCCGGCATCGGCGCTCGGGCGCTCGCCACCGCAGGTAATATCGACTACTGCGTCGCCGTGCACCTGCTCCAGCCAGACCGGCGCGGTGGGCAAGCGCAAACGCTGCCTGAGCAGATCGCGGTTGTGTTGCACGGCACCCGGCTCATCGCCCACGTGCCCGGCCAGGTTAAAGTGCTCCCAGGGAGGATGGCTGACACCGCCGTGCCGTGTCGTCGTTGCCGCTTTGACGGTCGCGGGCGCCGGCCAGTCCGGGTATATCATGCCTCGGCTCTCAGCACTTCGAGCAGTGCACGGAAATCTTCCGGCGGCTCCACTTCCCAGCCAACCGCTTCACCACTGGCCGGGTGAACGAGTTCCAGGCGCGCAGCATGCAGGGCCTGGCGGCGGAAGGCACGGATGGCATCCCGCACGGCGGGCGACGCAGCGCGCGGGATGCGCAGACGCCCCCCGTACAAGGGATCCCCCACCAGTGGACAGTGGATATGCGCCATGTGCACCCGGATCTGGTGGGTGCGGCCGGTTTCCAGTTGCACCTGCACCAGCGTGTGCGCCGGGAACCGTTCCAGCACCCGGTAGTGGCTGATTGCCGGCTTGCCGGATTCCACCACGGCCATGCGCAGGCGGTCGCGGGGATGCCGGCCGATGGGCGCATCGACCGTGCCACCCGCGGTCAGCACCTGCTGCACCAGGGCCAGGTAGGAACGGTGCACGGTGCGGGCCTGCAACTGCCCTACCAGCGCGTTATGCGCCTCCAGGCTGCGCGCCACCACCATCAGGCCGCTGGTGTCCTTGTCCAGGCGGTGCACGATACCCGCGCGCGGCAGGGCCGCCAGCTGCGGATCGTAATAGAGCAACGCGTTCTGCAGGGTACCGTCCGGGTTGCCGGCGGCCGGGTGCACCACCAGGCCAGCCGGCTTGTTCAGCACCAGCAGGTGCTCGTCTTCGTACTGCACATCCAGCGGGATATCCTGCGCCTGGACCCCGGTCTCCAGCTCGAGTTCGGCCCGGACCGACACCTGCTCGCCACCCGCCACCCGGTATTTGGCGACCGCCGGTTGCCGGTTCAGCAACACCTTGCCGGCCTTGATCCACTGCTGGAACCGGCTGCGGGAATACGCCGGGAACAGCTCCGCCAGCACCTGGTCCAGGCGGCGTCCGGCCAGGGCCGGGGGAATCTGTCCTTCCAGTTGAATCGTCTCTTGCATGGAATCTGGTGGCCACGGGGGGCAAGCCGCTTTACAATTTCACTCTCTCGATTGCCCCCGGACAAGCAGGCTTATGCGCTGGTTACCTCTTATACCTTTATTGGCGGCTTTATTCACCCTTGGCTGCGCCACCAACGGCCAGGACGAACTGGACCAGCTATCGGCCAATGAACTGTATAACCGCGCCAAGCAGGCGCTGAACGCCGGGGACTACGAAACCGCCATTAACACCTTCGAAAGACTGGAGGCGCGCTTCCCGTTCGGCAAGTACGCCCAGCAGGCGCAACTGGAGATCGCCTACGCCTATTACAAGTTCGACGAGCCGGACTCTTCCATCGCGACCGCCGACCGCTTTATCAACAATAACCCCGGCAACCCGCACCTGGATTACGCCTACTACCTGAAAGGTCTGGCCAACTATACCCGCGGCGCCAACATCGTAGACCGGCTGTCACCGCGCGAGCCGTCGGAACGAGATACCCGCGCCCTGCGGGACTCGTTCAACGATTTCACCCAGCTGGTCAAGAAATTCCCCGACAGTCGCTACACGCCGGACGCCAAAAAACGCCTGGTGTACCTGCACAATATGCTGGCGAAGTACGAGATCAACGTCGCCCGCTATTACATGAAACGCGGCGCCTGGGTGGCCGCAGCCAACCGGGCCAAGTACGTCATCGAAAACTACCAGCGTACGCCCTCCGCCCGGACGGCGCTGCAGGTGCTGGTGCAGGCCTATACCAAAATGGGCATGGATGATCTGGCGCAGGACGCGCAGCGGATCCTGGATATGAACCAGGAAACCTCCAGGTAAACCAGGGGTCGCATTTTACGGTAGGAGCGCCGCCCTTCGGCGCGAAAACTGAGGCCTGCTTTCGCGGTCGGGAGACCTCCTGCAGCAGATGCCTGCGTGTTCGCGGGATCGGCTAGATTGCGTTCTGGTCGGTTTCCCCGGTGCGGATGCGCACGACCTGCTCCACCGCGGTGACGAAGATTTTCCCGTCGCCGATCTTGCCGGTTCGTGCCGCGTTGGTAATCGTTTCGACACAGCGCTCCAGGTCTTCCTCCCTGACCACCACCTCGAGCTTGACCTTGGGCAGGAAATCCACGACGTACTCCGCCCCGCGGTACAGTTCGGTATGCCCTTTCTGGCGACCGAAGCCCTTTACCTCGGTAGCCGTCATACCGGTGATACCAATCTCTGACAGTGCTTCGCGCACGTCGTCCAGCTTGAACGGCTTGATGACGGCTTCAACTTTTTTCATGGATCACTCCCCTGTTGAGGTTGGCCTGGACCGCTAACTCTACTAAAAGCCGCGCCAGGAATCGAATTTAATCACCCAGCTGCACGCTGATAAAGCCCGATGTGATCGGGTAGCGGCGGTCCCGGCCGAAGGCCCGCTGGGAAATGCGCACCCCGGGCGGCGCCTGCCTGCGCTTGTACTCGTTGCGGTCCACGAGGGTGGCAATACGCCGCACAGTGGCCGCGTCGAAACCCCGGGCAACCAGCGCCTCGATACTCATATCCTTTTCGATGTACCCTTCCAGGATCGGGTCCAGCAGGGTGTAGGGTGGCAGGGAATCCTCGTCTTTCTGGTCGGGCGCCAGTTCCGCGGAAGGCGGCCGCTCCAGCACCCGCTGCGGGATCACCGCAGACTGCGCGTTGCGGTATTCGCACAGGCGGTACACCATCAGTTTGGGCACGTCCTTGATGGGCGCAAAACCGCCGGCCATGTCGCCGTACAGGGTGGCATACCCGACCGCCATTTCACTCTTGTTGCCGGTAGTGAGCACGATCCGGCCCTGTTTGTTGGACAGCGCCATCAGGATCACACCGCGACAGCGGGCCTGGATATTCTCCTCGGTAGTATCGGCAGCGGCTCCCGCAAACGCATCCGACAATACCTCCAGGAAGGCCTCGAACGGCTTTTCGATGGAGATTTCCCGGTATTCCACGCCCAGCGCCCGCGCTTCGGCAAACGCATCCTCGCGACTCATGTCCGCGGTATAGCGCGACGGCATCATCACCGCCTGCACCCGTTGCGCGCCAATGGCATCCACGGCAATGGCCAGCACCAGCGCAGAATCGATACCGCCGGAAAGGCCGACCACCACGCCCCGGAAACCGTTTTTTTCGATATAACTGCGCACCCCGAGCACCAGTGCCTGGTACACACTGGCGACTTCGTCATGGCGCGGCGACACCGCCCCGGGCAAGGGCCGCACCCCGCCATCGCTGCGCTCAAAATCGACCGGGTACAGTCCTTCCTCGCAGGCCGGCGCGCGCACCCGCGTCGTACCGGTCTGGTCCAGCACAAAGGATTCCCCGTCGAACACCAGCTCATCCTGCCCGCCGACCAGGTTGACGTAGACCACCGGGCAGGTGGTTTCCGCGATGCGTTTGCGCACCACGGCCTCCCGCTCGTCGCCCTTGCCGGTGTGAAACGGGGAGGCATTCATATTGACCAGCAGGCGCGCGCCGGCATCTGCCGCTGCGCGCGCCGGCTCGGGCATCCAGATATCCTCGCAGATACTCACCCCGACCCGGACCCCCGCCACGTCAGCGACACAGAAGCCTTCACCGGGAATGAAATAGCGTTTTTCGTCGAACACGCTGTAATTGGGCAGGTGGCGTTTGCGGCAACGCGCCACGATCTTACCCTGGTACACCAGTGACGCGGTGTTGTAACGACCCGCGGAGGTCTGCTCCGGGTGCCCCACCAGCACATGGATACCGGATATTTCCGCGCAGATCCTGTCCAGCGCTTCGTCCACCCGCAGTTGCAGGCCCGGACGTAACAGCAGATCCTCCGGCGGGTAACCGGTCAGGGTCAGTTCCGGGAAAACGACCAGGTCGGCCTTCTGCTCATCACGCGCGCGCTGCGCCGCCGCGATGACCCGTTCGGTATTCGCAGTGATATCACCGACCAGCAGGTCTACCTGCGCCATCACCAGGCGCAATACCGCGTGCTCAGGACGAGCGGTGTTCACGAAACCGCCAGCAGGTCCTGCATCCGCACACCCATATCCGCCGGCGAGCGCACCACGGCCACGCCGGCCTGTTCCAGTGCTGCAAACTTGGCGTCAGCGGTGCCCTTGCCGCCGCTGATGATTGCGCCGGCGTGGCCCATGCGCTTGCCTGGCGGCGCCGTCACCCCGGCAATGTAGGCCACCACCGGTTTTTGCATGTGTGCCTGGATGAATTCGGCCGCTTCCTCCTCGGCGCTGCCACCGATCTCGCCCACCATAATGACCCCCTCGGTATCCGGGTCGCGTTCGAAGCGCTCCAGGCAGTCAATAAATTCCAGCCCGTGAATCGGGTCACCGCCGATACCCACACAGGTGCTCTGGCCGAGACCGGCCAGCGTGGTCTGGTACACCGCCTCGTAGGTCAGGGTGCCGGAACGCGAGACAATACCGATACGACCGGGCCGGTGGATAGCGCCGGGCATGATACCGATCTTGCAGGCGCCCGGCGTGATAATGCCCGGACAGTTGGGCCCGATCAGCCTGGACTCACTGCCGGACAGCACATTTTTCACTTTCAGCATGTCCAGCACCGGGATGCCTTCCGTGATGCAGACAATCACCCCGATACCGGCATCGGCAGCTTCCAGGATGGCGTCGGCCGCAAAGGCCGCGGGCACGTAGATCATGGTGGCATTGGCCCCGGTTTCCTCCACCGCGTCCTGCACGGTATTGAACACCGGCAGGTCCAGGTGGGTCTGCCCACCCTTGCCGGGCGTGACGCCCCCCACCATCTGCGTACCATAGGCCAGGGCCTGTTCCGAATGGAAGGTCCCCTGCTTGCCGGTAAATCCCTGGCAAATGACTTTGGTATGGCTGTCGACCAGTATGCTCATGGAACCTGTCTCATTCGTTTCTCCACGCCCTGCTATTCCGGGTTACCTGTAGGTCGGGTTAGCCCGAAGGGCGTAACCCGACATTGTTAATCTGTTTGTCGGATTACGCTGCACTAATCCGACCTGCCTCAGGAACCTCTGATTAATTCGTCATGCCGGCGAAAGCCGGTATCCATCCCATTGAAACCTCTGGATGACTCGCTTCGCTCGCCCTTCGGGCCGCCTGTGGCGTTCAACGCGCAAGCGCTTTTGTCTGGCATACGCCAGAATGACGGGAAACGAATTAATCAGAGGTTCCCTCAGGCTTTTGTCTCGCCGGCCGCCTGCACGACTTTTTCGGCTGCATCGGTAAGCCCTTCCGCGGCGATGATGCTCAGCCCGGACTCCGCCAGCAGCGCCTTGCCCTGGTCGACATTTGTGCCCTCCAGGCGCACCACCACCGGCAGGTCGACGCCCACTTCCTGCACGGCCTGGATAATGCCCTCGGCAATCAGGTCACAGCGTACAATACCACCGAATATATTGACCAGGATGGCGCGCACCTTGTCGTCCGACAGGATCAGCTTGAACGCCTCCGCAACCCGGTCCGCGGTTGCGCCACCGCCCACGTCGAGAAAGTTGGCCGGCTCACCGCCATGCAGCTTGATCAGGTCCATGGTCGCCATGGCCAGTCCGGCACCGTTCACCATGCAGGCAATGTCACCGTCCAGGGTAATGTAGTTCAGCCCGTGTTCGCCGGCGCTGCGCTCTTTTTCATCTTCCTGGCTCGGGTCGCGCAGTTCGCCGAGGTCCGGGTGGCGGTACAGGGCGTTGTCATCGATATCCAGCTTGGCGTCCAGGGCCAGCAGCTCTCCGGCTGCCATGACCACCAGCGGATTGATCTCGACCAGGCTGGCGTCCTGTTGCTCGAACAACCGGTACAGGCCGGTCAGCAGGCGGGTAAAGGCTCGCACCTGGTCGCCGCCAAGCCCCAGCCCGAAGGCCAGGTTGCGGCACTGGTAGGCCTGCAGGCCGACCGCAGGATGAACCGCTTCGGTCAGGATGGCACCCGGGTCACGCTCGGCAACCGCTTCGATATCCATGCCGCCGGACGCCGAAGCCATGATCATGATCCGCTCACGGCTGCGATCCACCAGCAGGCCCAGGTACAGCTCCCGGTCGATCGCTACCGTTGCCTCGACCAGCAGCCGGTGGATGGGCAGGCCGGGGCTGCCGGTCTGCCTGGTCACCAGCTGTGACCCCAGCAGTCCATCGGCCGTCTTTTCGACGGCATCGACACTGTCGACCAGCTGCACGCCACCCGCCTTGCCGCGCCCGCCGGCGTGCACCTGCGCCTTGACCACCCAGCGTTCACCGCCCAGTGACTTTGCCGCTGCCGCGGCATCCTGCCGGGATTCGACCATACGACCCTCTGGAACCGGGATCCCGTACTGTGAAAACAGCTGTTTGGCTTGATACTCGTGGAGGTGCATGCGTCTGTCCGTGGCTGGAAAGCCTGTATTCTCCAGAATAAACGGGGTCAGAGTAAAGCCGCAATCCGCATTCGCCGGTAAACAGCCGCCGCCACCGACGCAGAGCACGACGCAAAACCGCGCCATCCGGCTCTGAACCGGCAGGACGCAAGACCGCAACTTCGGTACACTAGCCGAATGTTCGGCATCCGCGTACTCATCTACCTGATCGGTATTGGACTGGTTATCTGGATTCTCGTGCGCCTGGCAAAAAGCCCTCGCGTAGAACAGAAGACCCGCGCAAAAGTGGATGACATGGTGCGCTGCGCCCGTTGCGGAACCTTTATACCCCGCAATGAAGCCCTGCAGGAGGGGGATCGCTATTACTGTTGCAGCCGGCACCGCAACGAAGATCGCTAGCCTGATGCCCGGGACCGCTTACCCCGTAGCCTGGCAACCGTTACGGATACTGACGTTCTACCGGCTCATCCTCGCCGGGCTGCTGGCCACGGTCTACTACCTGGTACCGGACAGCAACCCGTTCAACGTCCAGAACCACAGCCTGTTCAGCACCACCCTGAACAGCTACCTGCTGTTCAGCCTGGCCGCCGGCTTCAGTACCCGCCTGCGCTGGCCGGGATACACCTTCCAGGCACTGGCACAGGTGCTGGCCGACATCGCCGCCATTGCCCTGCTGATGCACGCAACCGGCGGCGTCACCAGCGCACTGGCCGTGTTACTGGTCATCGCCATCGCCGCCGGCGCCCTGGTGCTGCCGGGACGCCTGGCCTTTCTGTTTGCCGCCGTCGGCACCCTGACCCTGCTGTTCGAGACCGGGCTGGCCAGCCTGGCGGAAGTCGAAAGCGGCGCCGGCGATATCACCCGTGCCGGCCTGCTGGGCCTGGTGCTGTTTGCCGCCGCCGCGCTGGCCAACGTGCTGGCGGTACGCGCGCGGGACAGTGAAGAGCTTGCCCAGCGGCGCGGCATCGACCTCGCCAACCTGCAACAGCTGAACCAGTATATCATCAGGCAGCTGCAGTCCGGCCTGCTGGTGGTGGACCCGGACAACCGGATCCGGCTGGCCAACGCGACGGCGGCAACCCTGCTGGGACCCGAGGCACGAGACGGCGCGCGCCTGGATCAGGTCGCGCCGCAACTGGCTGCGCAACTCGGTCTGTGGAAAAAAGACCGCCAGTGGCAAGCGGAGGCCCTGCAGTCCCCGGGCGCCGGCACTACCCTGCTGCCGCGTTTCGGTGAACTGAAAACCGCGCAGGGCAATGGTGCGCTTATCCTGCTGGACGACAGCGCCCGGATGGCACAGCAAACACAGCAGGTCAAACTGGCCTCCCTGGGCCGGTTGACCGCCAGTATTGCACACGAAATACGCAACCCGCTGGGCGCTATCAGCCACGCGGCGCAACTGCTGGAAGAATCCGAACATCTCTCCAGCGCCGACAAGCGCCTGACCGAGATCATCGGCACCCATACCCGGCGCGTCAACACGGTCATCGAGAATGTGCTGCAACTGTCACGGCGTTCCGCCAGCCACCCGCAGGACCTGGACCTGGCCGACTGGCTGAAGGCGTTTCGGGAGGAATTCCTGCAGGTGGAGAACATACCCGAAGACCAGCTGCAACTGGCCCTGGGTGCACAGGACCTGACCGTGCACGCCGATCCCAACCACCTGCACCAGGTGTTGCTCAACCTGTGCCAGAACGGCTTGCGGCACGCGGGCGACCACCCGCAGCTGCTGATCGAGTGCCACAGGGAACCCAGTGGCGCTGTGCAACTGGATGTCACCGACAACGGTCCGGGCATCGATCCCCGGACTGCCGAGCAGATCTTCGAGCCGTTTTTTACCACGGCGGCATCGGGTACCGGGCTGGGCCTGTACATCGCCCGCGAGCTCTGCGAAATCAACCAGGCACGCCTCGGTTACCGGCCCGGCGACAGCGGCGGCAGTTGCTTCAGTATCCACTTTGCGGCCCAGGGCGCCTAAACCCGGATCGCTTCCTGTAGAATGACGCCGCATTAAAGCGCAGGCCCGATAGCCCATGAGCACACCACTGGCACTGATTGTCGATGACGAACCCGATATCCGCGAGCTGCTGGAACTGACACTCGGGCGTATGGACATCGAGACCCGTTCCGCCGCCAACCTGACCGACGCCCGGCGCCTGCTGGACGAAACCGGCTTTGACCTCTGCCTGACCGATATGCGCCTCCCCGACGGTGACGGCCTGGAACTGGTGGAATACATCCAGCAAAACAACCCGGACCTGCCGGTCGCGGTCGTCACCGCGCACGGCAACATGGAAACCGCGGTGCAGGCACTCAAGGCCGGGGCCTTCGATTTTGTCTCCAAGCCGATCGACCTGCACCTGCTGCGCAACCTGGTCAAGGGCGCGCTCAAACTCGGCAGCTTCCCGGCGCGTGACCGCCGCAGCCGCGATACCCTGCTGGGTGACTCGGCCATCATGCAGACCATCCGTTCCACCATCGCCAAACTGGCGCGCAGCCAGGCGCCGGTCTATATCAGTGGCGAATCCGGCACCGGCAAGGAGCTGGTGGCACGCCTGATCCACGCCAAGGGACCGCGCAGCGACGCGGCGTTTGTACCGGTCAACTGCGGGGCCATTCCCGCGGAGCTCATGGAAAGCGAGTTCTTCGGCCATAAAAAAGGCAGTTTCACCGGCGCCGTTGCCGACAAGGAGGGCCTGTTCCAGGCCGCCGACGGCGGCACCCTGTTCCTGGACGAGGTCGCGGAACTGCCGCTGCACATGCAGGTCAAGCTGCTGCGCGTCATCCAGGAAAAAGCCGTGCGGCCGGTCGGCGAACAGAAGGAAATCCCGGTTGATGTGCGGGTACTGTCCGCCACCCACAAAAACCTGTCGGCGCTGGTGGACTCCGGCGACTTCCGCCAGGACCTCTACTACCGCATCAACGTCATCGAACTGAAGGTGCCGAGCCTGCACCAGCGTCGCGAAGACATCCCGCAGCTGGCCGCGCACATCCTCGCGCGCCTGACCGCCGACCAGCCGGGTGCCGGGCCGACACTGGGGCAGGACGCGCTGGAGGCACTGCAACGCCACGACTTTCCCGGCAATGTGCGCGAACTGGAAAACATCCTGGAGCGCGCCCTGACCCTGTGTGACGGACAGGAAATCCAGCGCGGCGACCTGGCCCTGCCGGAAACCGCCGGCGACAACCGGCCGGACCAGCCCCCGGAGCAACTGCTGTCGCCGCCGGAGGGCGTACCCCTGGAGGAATACCTGGAAACCATCGAGCGCCAGGCGATACTCCATGCGCTGGAACAGACCGGGAACAACAAGACCGCTGCTGCTAAAGTGCTGGGTATCACCTTTCGCGCCATGCGCTACCGGTTGAAGAAACTGGGGCTGGAATAGCTGAAAAGTGACACTGCGCGTCACACGACTGGCCGAAAGCGTCAGTGTGCCGCCCCGGATCACGGAAGATCACAAACCAGAGCCACGGAGGGCAACATCATGAAACCACCACCATAAAATCCCACCTCGTTGTTTTAAAAGCTGTTTAAGGAACTGCGTCGCAGTGCCGCCATAGTTTGCGCACGGTGTATGGCAACTGGCATGCATGCTGCTTGTAGAGAGTTAGCCGAACAACACGGTTCAGCCTGCCCGCGACACGGCGTCGTGACGCAGTGCTGCCGCGAGGCTTCTGATCCACAACGCTATTGATGCCCTCGTGGCATTTGACACAACGTTAACGTTTTGAAAGAGGATTTACTCATGAAGAAAATTCAGCAGGGTTTCACCCTTATCGAATTGATGATCGTGGTCGCGATCATCGGCATCCTGGCTGCGATTGCCATCCCGGCCTACCAGGACTACACCATCCGCACCCAGGTGACGGAAGGCCTGAACCTGGCCGCCGAGCTGAAGACCGCTATCGGTGACTACAACTCCGCGCGTGGCAGCATGCCCTCAACCAACACCTCTGCCGGCGCATCACAGCCCGCCAGTATCACCGGTAACTACGTGACCCGGGTGGAAAGCTCCAATGGTGTGATCACCATCACCTACGGCAACCGGGTCAACTCGAAAGTTAGCGGCAAGAAACTTGGCATCACACCTTACACCAACGATGCCGGTGGCATCGTGTGGCGCTGCGGTTACGCCCCGGCACCCCTGGACAACAGTGGCAGTGCTCTGTCAGTTTCCGGCGGAAACTATGACTCCGGCGACATTGATCCCAAGTACCTGCCGTCCGACTGTCGCGCCTAATACCTGAGTAACAGGTAAAGCGAAAAGCCATCCCACATCCTTGCGGGATGGCTTTTTTTTGCCTGACCCGCCGTCAAAAATCATGGCGGAATCCAGCAGCACTGCGTAGGATGCAACGATGACAGATTTATTCCATAAGCAACGACTGCTCTCGATCGCCGGCCTGGCGATCCTTGTTTTGCTGGCCTACGCCCCCGGACTCGGCGGCAGCTTCGAGTTCGACGACGAAGCCAACATCGTCCGCAACCAGCCGCTGCAGATCACCGAACTGACCCCCGCCCAGCTGAAACAGGCCGCCTTTTCCATGCAGGCCGGCCCGCTGATGCGCCCCATCAGCTACCTGACCCTGGCGCTGAACTATTACTTCGGCGGCCTGAACCCGCTGTACTTCAAGCTGACCAACCTGTTCATACACCTGTTGACGGGGCTGGCGATCTACTGGCTCAGCCGGCAACTGCTCACCGCCTGCCGACGACGGATTCAACCGGCGCTTACCCTGCGTCACATCCACTGGATCAGCCTGACGGTTACCGCCTTCTGGCTGCTTCACCCCATGGCGCTGACCTCGGTACTCTACGTGGTACAGCGCATGAACAGCCTGAGCGCGCTGTTTGTGGTCCTGGGGCTGGCCGGCTACTGCCAGGGGCGCAACCGCCAGCTCGAAGGGCAAAGCGGCGTATGGTTTATCCTCGCCGGCGTGCTGCTGTTCATGCCGCTGGCCATGTTCAGCAAGGAAAACGGTGCTCTACTGCCCTTTTTTATGCTGATCGCCGAGCTCACCCTGTTCCGCTTTGCCATGCCGGATCCCAAAAACCGTCGCTGGCTGCTGGCCTTTTTCGCCATCGTGGCGGTCATCCCGGCACTGTTTATCAGCGGCTACCTGCTCACCCACCTCGACCAGTTGATCGCCGGCTACAGCAGCCGGGATTTCACCCTGGGCGAACGGCTGCTGACCCAGGCACGGGTCGTCTGGTTCTATATAGGAATGACCCTGGCACCCAGCATCTCCCAGCTGGGTCTTTTCCACGATGATATTCCCCTGTCCACCGGACTCATGGCCCCGCCCACAACCGCCCTCGCCGTGTTCGGCCTGGGCCTGCTACTGGTTGCTGCCCTGGCATTCCTCCGGCGTGCCCCGCTGCTCAGCTTCGGCCTGCTGTTTTTCCTGGTGGGCCACAGCATGGAATCCAGTGTTTTCGCCCTGGAGATGGTGCATGAGCACCGCAACTACCTGCCCATGTATGGCCTCCTGCTGCCGCTGTGCTACTACCTGCTGCACCCCGCGCTGCCGGCCAAAACCGGAAGGGCACGCATCGCCCTGGCTGTCGTATTCGTCGGTGTGCTGGGTGTCAGCACAGCGATCCGGGCCAGCTACTGGGGCAATCCCCTGCAGCTGGCCCTGATGGAAGCCCGCAACCACCCCGACTCGGCCCGCAGCCAGTACCGGCTGGGCCGGATGTACTGGCAACTCATGGAGCTGCAACCGGAACACGCCGACGACTATGCCTCGCTGGCACGGGAACGGTTCAGACAGGCCGCAGCCGCTGACCCGGGAAGTACCAGTGGCCTGTTCGCACTGGTCATGCTGGATGCCCGGCAGGGTATTCCCGCCAACAGCGCACAACTTGATGAGCTCGTTCACCGACTGCAGTCCCGCCCCTTCGCCAGTGCCTCGTACAGCCAGCTGAGCGATCTCAGCCAGTGCCTTGTCAAGGGACTCTGCCGGCTCACCAAACAACAGGTAAACCGGATCTTCACAGCCGGCCTGGCCAACCCGACGCTGCGTGGCAGCACCCGCGCCAAGGTACTTTCCGAGGTCATGGTCATCGCACTGATGCAGGGTGACCTGCCGCGCGCGCTGACCCTCGGAGAAGAAGCCGTGCGCGCGGATCCCAAAGACCCGCAGCACCGGCTGAACTATGTCAGCATCCTGATACAGTCCGGTCAACTGGAGCCGGCGCGGGACATGCTGCAGTCGCTCGATCACAGTCAGCTCCAGCCCTTCCTGCAACCACGCCTGCTGGCACAGAAAAAGGCGTTCCATGACGCAGAGCGGAGACTGCAGCGGCAATAGACCATGCCTGCCGCCGTTAGAAGATGCACAGGGACAAGACAGCGTGATATTCTCCCCCAATGCCTGAAAATACCGCCCCCGCGACACCGAAAATCAGCATTATCCTGCCGGCCAAAAACGAAGCGCAAAATCTTCACCGCCTGTTGCCAGTCCTCTGCCGGCAGTTCAGCGACAGCGAGATCATCATCGTCAACGACGGTTCAACGGATAATACCGCCGAGGTCTGTGCCGGCCACCCGGTCACCCTGGTCAGCCACCCGTACAGCATGGGCAACGGCGCCGCTGTAAAAACCGGCGCCCGCACGGCCGTTGGTGACCTGCTGGTATTCATGGATGCCGATGGCCAGCACCGGCCGGAAGACATTCCGCGCCTGCTGGAAAAACTGGATGAAGGCTACGAAATGGTGGTCGGAGCCCGCCAGGTAGACACCCATGCCTCACTGGCAAAACGCTGGGCAAACCAGGCCTATAACCGCATCGCCTCGTTCATGACCGGCTACCGGATCGAAGACCTGACCTCCGGCTTCCGCGCCGCCCGGGCACGCCATTTCCGGAAGTTTCTCTACCTGCTCCCGAACGGGTTTTCATACCCGACCACCAGCACCATGGCCTTCTTCCGTTCAGGATTCCCGGTCGCCTACATTCCCATTCGGGCCGCACAACGTGAAGGGAAAAGCAATATCCGCATGCTCCGGGACGGGCTGCGCTTCTTCCTCATCATCATCAAGATCGGCACCCTGTTTTCCCCCATGCGCCTGTTTCTGCCGGTCAGTGCCCTGCTGTTTTTGCTGGGCACCGGCTACTACCTGTTTACCTTTGTTACCGAGCACCGCTTTACCAACATGAGCGCCCTGCTGCTTACTACTTCGGTGCTGACCTTCCTCATCGGGATCCTGTCGGAACAGGTCTCCGCCCTGCACTACAAGAATGCTGACGAAGACCTGCGCAGGACACAGCGCGGAAAAGACACCCCTGGCTGAGCAGCAACCCGGCTTTATGCGCGTATTGATGCTTTGCTCCAGTTACCCGCGCTTTGCCGAAGACAGCGCTTCGGTCTTCCTGAGACACCTTGCCCTTGCACTGTCCGGCAGCGGTGCCGACCTGCAAGTGCTGGCTCCCGACCACGCGATGGTCAGCAAGTCATTACAGGACCCAGGGATTCAGCTTGCGCAC
>DRQL01000250.1 GCA_011371465.1 Gammaproteobacteria bacterium
CGAGTGTTCACCGAGCTGTTCAACACCCGTCCGTTCCCGCAGCTGCCGTCTGTCATCCTGCTCCCGGGCGGCACCACCAACATGAACGCGGGCGATGTCGGCCTGCGCGGCAACCTGCAACGGGCCGTGCGCCGTATGACTGCCTGGGCCGATACCGGGAAAGGTAGCATCGAGCGACTGCAACGAGCCGTACTGTGCGTGGCCGGGGCGCTCGACAGCGACGCGATCTATGGCATGTCCTTTGGTGCGGGTACCGTAATCCGCGGCATCGAATACTGTCACAGCAGTGTGCATACCCTGGGCATCAAAAATGAACTGGGGCCCGGACTGGTGACACTGCGCACCATCTGGGGCATTGCACGCAGGGAACCGATGTTTTTCGACCCGGTCCCGGTACGCATTGAACTCGACGGCAAACCGGATCCACGGGTACGGGAGCTGGTGCTGATCACCATCAACTCCCTGCAACGCCTGTTTCTCGGCATCCGGCCACACTGGGGCAGCGAGGATGCGCCGCTGTACTGCACCTGGGTGCAGAAACCGGCACGCAAGGTTTTCCGTGCTTTTTTTGCCGTGTTGCGCGGCAAACCCAATCGCTATGTTACGCAGGAGAACGGCTATTTCAGCCACAACGTACAGCAAATACAGCTGTG
Organism: Gammaproteobacteria bacterium; assembly: GCA_011371465.1. GTDB lineage: Bacteria > Pseudomonadota > Gammaproteobacteria > DSM-19610 > DSM-19610 > Thiogranum. The sequence continues at coordinate 654 of DRQL01000250.1, forward strand.
GCTGGACGGCGCCATTGCGCTCGACGGCGAGATCTACCAGGCCGCCGCCACACAGGGACCGGTCACCGTCAGCAACGGCGGCGATCTCGAATTCATCCGCATAGGCCGATAGCGTGGACAACAACAGCGCACAGCAGGAACTGGTGACCAGGCTGCCCGAACTTACCCCTGCGCCCCGGCACCCGGCCTTGCAACACCTGGTCGAGTCCCTGGTGCAGCGACACGGTGACTGTGTCGCCTCTGTGCTGTTCTACGGTTCCTGCCTGCGCAGCGGCGATCCCTACGATGGCCTGGTCGACCTGTACCTTCTCGTCGACCACTACCGCTGCGCAAACAGCGGCTGGCTGAAAGCCGCGTGGAACCGGCTGCTGCCGCCCAACGTGTTCTATGCCGAGTTTCCCCACGAAGGGCGCATGGTGCGCTGCAAATACGCCATCCTGTCGCTTGCCGATCTGGAAAAGGGCACGTCCCCACGCTGGTTTCACTCCTACCTGTGGGGACGCTTCAGCCAGCCTGCGGCCATTGCCTGGAGCAGGGACAGCACGGCTGCACAAAGCGTCGCCAACAGCCTGGCACGCTCCGTCCTTACCTTCCTGAACCGGGTGCTGCCCTGCCTGCCTGCGCAGGGCGATGTGCAGTCACTGTGGATTAACGGACTGCGACTCAGTTATGGCGCCGAACTGCGGGTCGAGTCACCGGCACGCACACGCGAACTGTTTGCCGCCAACCAGGCCTATTACCGGGAAATCACCCGGCTGGCGGCAGACCTGCTGGACTTCCCGCTGCAGCTCTCTGAACAGGATGAAGGAACCCGTTACCTCGCACACATCCCTTCCCGCCGCCGCTTCGTCGGCCGGGCCGGCTGGAAGCTGCGCACCCTGCAGGGCAAACTGTTGTCACTGGCGCGCCTGACCAAGGCCCTGTTCACGTTCGACGGCGGCCTGGACTACATGGCCTGGAAGCTGGAACGCCATTCCGGCGTACCGATCGAAATACCGGATCGCGTACGCCGTTACCCGCTGATCTTCGTCTGGGGTCTGGTACTGGACCTGTACCGGCGCGGCGTGTTCCGCTAGCCGGATGACAACAGCTCAACCCCGCATCTGGCTGGTGCTTGGTGACAAGCTGGGTGACAACGCGCAGCTGAAACGGATCGCTGACAGCCTCGATCTTCCCTGTACAACAAAACACCTGCTGCCAAAAGAAAAATACCGGCTGGGAAAACCCCGTTTCAGGGCCACACTGGATCACCTGGACCTGGATCACTCCGACCCGCTGACCGCGCCCTGGCCGGACCTGGTCATCACCACCGGGCGCAGGCATTCGATGGCCGCGCTGTGGATTAAAAAACAGTCGCCCTCTACCCGGCTGGTGCTGCTGGGCAGACCGCGCCGCTGGATCGAGCGCTTCGACCTGGTCATCACCCTGCCGCAGTACCAGGTACCGGACCTGCCCCGCGTCATGCGCCTGTCGCTACCGTTGATGCGAACAGACCGGAAGGCCGTTGCCGCTGCTGCGGAACGCTGGAAATCCCGGCTGGACACACTGCGCAGACCGGTGATCGCGGTCCTGGTCGGCGGACCCACCCAGCCCTTCCGCTTCGATGCCGCGGTAACGGAACAGCTGGTCAGCGAGTGTCGCACCTTGCAGGATCGCTACCGGGCCAGCCTGTATTTCCTGACCAGCCGCAGAACCTCACCGGAGATCGTCGCCACCCTGAAGGCGCAACTGCCCGCGGACGCCCGCCTGTATGAATGGAAAGCGGACAGCGCTGACAACCCGTACCTGGCGCTGCTCGGGCTCGCCGATTACTTCGTGGTGAGCGGCGACAGTGTTTCCATGATGATGGAAGTCGCCGACCTGCAAAAACCGTTGGCCATATTCCGGCTGCCCGTTTACCGGTGGGGTCGGATATGGCAGTCACTGCTGCGGCGATTGCATGCCGGAGACGCGGATCGATTCATCGACCGCCTGCTCGGTCCGTTTGGAAAGCTGCTGTACGCAGCCGGTATCGCCGGGTACGCCAGAGATCTTGCCCGGATTCACACTACGCTGGAGAAAGCCGGGCTCGCCGTATATACGGGACAGCCGTTCGTACAACCAGCCGCCGGCCTGCCGGACGAACTGGACGCCGTCCGGGCAAGAATCCGGTCCCTGCTGCCCTGACCAGCCGGACTTTCTGTCCAGGATAACGGACGCTATACTCATCGGCCGGCCCGGCCACTACAAGACACAGGATTTTTCGCTATTCCCGGCACTTCAACAGCCCTTGCTATCACCGTGTGCATCTGCACGTTCAGGCGCCCGACCGGACTCAGGCGCCTGCTGTCCGGTCTTTCCAGGCAAACGTTCGTGGACGTCCCCGTTCCCGCAATCACCGTTATCGTAGCGGATAATGAAGGCAGCCCGGACAACCGTCGTATATGCGACGAATTCCGGCAAGCGCAGTTTCACACCCTGGTCTACGTACATGAGCCCCGCCGGGGAATCTCCCATGCGCGTAAC
>DRQL01000251.1 GCA_011371465.1 Gammaproteobacteria bacterium
ATGGTTATTTCCCCGGTTATTGAGAGATGTCTTTACGAATACCCAGTGGTATAGCGTAATGCTATGAAGTTACCATCGGGGTGTAATTGACGTAAGGCAAGTTTGTGTGACTGGAAGGGCCTGCAGCGGCAGGGGAGTGCGGGGCCGGTAGGCTGTGCGCGGGCGCACGTTCAGGTGGCCGAACGTCAGCAGGCGGCGCACCGCCCCGTTACGCTTCAGCGGGGTGCGCCCTCGTTTTGGGGCCGGCTAGTGAACCGGTTGATTCAACTGGCGCTCCCTAGGGGGATCGAACCCCTGTTACCGGCGTGAGAGGCCAGTGTCCTTACCGCTAGACGAAGGGAGCAGATTGGCGCTGTAAGCGGGTCAGCGGGGTGCTATTATACCCCCCAGTGACCAAGGAACAAGTGAAAATAACGTGACCAATCAAGGCGATATCGATCCCGGTAGCGTCCAGCCCGTTATCATCCCCCGGCCCGAGCATTGCATATCGCGGGCCAGCATCAGTCCCAGCGCCCTGAAAGTGCTGTACCGGCTGAAGAATGCCGGGTTCCAGAGTTTTCTCGTGGGGGGCGGGGTACGGGACCTGTTACTGGGCCGTGAACCCAAGGATTTCGACGTCGGCACCAACGCCACCCCGGACGAGGTGCGGAGCCTGTTTCGCAACTGCCGCCTGATCGGGCGCCGTTTCCGGCTGGCGCACGTGCGCTATGGCCGCGAGGTGATCGAGGTGGCGACCTTTCGTGCCCGCCACGAGGAACAGCCGACCGACGATGATCACAGCGCCCAGTCGGACGAGGGCCGTCTGCTGCGGGACAACGTCTACGGCACGCTGGAAGACGATGTCTGGCGTCGTGACTTTACCGTCAATGCGCTCTATTACGACATCAGTGGCTTTTCCGTGGTGGACTACGTCAACGGACTGGAGGATCTGCAGACCGGCGTCCTGCGCGTGATTGGCGACCCGGAGACCCGGTTCCGGGAAGACCCGGTGCGTATGCTGCGCGCGGTGCGCTTTGCCGCCAAGCTGGGCTTCCGGATTCACCCGGACAGCGAAGCGATGATGCACCGTTTCGGCCACCTGCTGGAAGACATCCCGCCGGCGCGACTGTTCGAGGAAGTGCTGAAACTGTTCCTGAGCGGCTGTGCCGTCGCGACCTTTGAGTTGCTGCGCCACTATGACCTGTTCCGCTACCTGTTTCCGCTGACCGACGAAGCGCTGAGTCACGAGGAGAATGGATTTCCTTTGACCCTGGTGCTGCGCGCGCTGGAAAATACCGACCAGCGCCTGGCGGAAGACAAGCCGGTTACGCCTGCCTTCCTGTTTGCGGCCCTGCTGTGGGAACCGATGCGCCTGCAGATGCAGACGTTCCTGGACGAGGGCGCGAGTCCGCTGGAAGCCACCCAGGTGGCCGGTAACCAGGTGGCCGCGGAGCAGGTGCAGGTGACGTCCCTGCCGAAACGCTTCAGTTACCCGATGCGCGAGATCTGGATGCTGCAGACGCGTTTTGAGCGCCGGCGCGGCAAGGCGCCGCACCGCCTGCTGGAACACCCGCGTTTCCGTGCCGCCTACGATTTCATGTTGCTACGCAGCGAAGTGGGCGAAGCGCCCGCAGAGCTGGCCGAGTGGTGGACCGACTTCCAGGCGGTAAACGCCGGTGATCGTGAGCAGATGGTCGAAGCCGCACCGAAGAAAAAACGCCGGCGGCGCCGGCCGCGCAAACGCAAACCCGCGTCGACGCACGATGAGTGAACAGACGGTTTTTATCGGCCTGGGCAGTAACCTGGATCAGCCGGTATCCCGGGTCCTGCGAGCCATCCATGCCCTGGAAGGCCTGCCTGAATCCAGCCTCAGGGCGCAGTCATCGCTATACCGCAGTGCACCCATGGGGCCGCAGGATCAGCCGGACTACGTGAACGCAGTGGTGCAGTTGACTACCCGGCTGTCCCCCGAGGACCTGCTGGACCAGTTACAGCAGGTTGAAGATGCACACGGGCGCACGCGGGAACGGCACTGGGGTCCGCGGACCCTGGACCTGGATATCCTGCTGTATGGCGAGCAGGTGATTACTTCGGAACGTTTGCAGGTTCCGCACCCGGGACTGGCGCAACGTAATTTCGTGTTGTACCCACTGGCAGAAATTGCGGGTGACCTGCCGGTGCCCGGCCTGGGCCGGCTGCAGTCCCTGCTGGAACAGTGCCCGCGCGACGGCTTGTTGCAGCTGCCGGAAAGCGTGTCGCACGCCGGTTAAAAAGAAAGAGAACAGGTATGGAAAATCCCGGTTTCATTGTGGTCGAAGGCCCTATCGGTGTAGGCAAAACCAGCCTGGCGAGACGCCTGGCGGAAACCTTCGGCAGTGAGCTGTTGCTGGAAGGGGCCGCCGACAACCCCTTTCTGGAGCGGTTTTACCGTAACCCGCGCGCCGCCGCGATGCAGACCCAGCTGTTCTTCCTGCTGCAGCGTGCCCAGCAGATGCAGGAACTTCGCCAGGGTGATATGTTCGAACCGGTGCGGGTCGCTGATTTCCTGATGGACAAGGACCAGCTGTTTGCCCGGCTCACGCTGGACAACGAGGAGTTCAAGCTCTACGAGCAGGTGTACTCGCACCTGACCATCGATGTGCCCAGGCCGGACCTGGTGATCTACCTGCAGGCGCCGGTCGATGTGCTGGTCAAGCGGATCGGCAAGCGCGGTATCGGCTACGAGCGTGCGATCGATGCTGCGTACCTGAAATCACTGTGCGAGGCCTATACCCGGTTTTTCCACTACTATGACGAAGCCCCCTTACTCATTGTGAATGCAGCCGACATCAACCCGGTCGACAGTGACTCCGATTACCAGGCGCTGCTGGAACAGCTGGCGCTGGTAAAAAGCGGGCGGCATTTTTTCAACCCCATGCCGGAGGCCCTGCGGCTTGCCGTGTCCGGAGAACAGGGTGGCTGATTCGGTGCCGGTTACCAAAGCGACCTTGCGCCGCATGAAAGAGCGCGGTGAAAAGATCAGTTGCGTCACCGCCTATGACGCCAGTTTCACGCGTCTGCTGGAGGAGGCCGGTGTCGAGGTGGTGCTGGTCGGTGATTCGCTGGGCATGGTGGTGCAGGGACACGATTCCACCCTGCCGGTGACCATGGAAGACATGCTCTACCACTCGGCCTGCGTGGCGCGTGCAGGACGCAACGCCCTGCGCATTGTCGATATGCCCTTCATGAGTTACAGCCGCATCGACCAGGCGCTGGAGAATGCCGCCTGCCTGATGCGCGAGGGCGGCGCGCAGATGGTCAAGCTGGAAGGTGGCGAGGCGGTGGTCGATATCGTGCAGGCCCTGACCACGCAGGGTATCCCGGTGTGCGCACACCTGGGCCTCACACCGCAGTCGGTACACCAGCTGGGTGGCTATCGCGTGCAGGGACGCGAAGCCGATGTCGCGCAACGCCTGCACGATGATGCCCTGCGCCTGCAGGAAGCCGGCGCCTCCGTGCTGGTACTGGAATGCATCCCCGCTGCGCTGGCGCGCCAGGTCAGCGCCGGCCTGCATATACCGACGATCGGCATCGGCGCCGGCCCGGACTGTGACGGGCAGGTGCTGGTGCTGTACGACCTGCTGGGCATTACCCCGGGTAAACGCCCCTCTTTTTCGCACGACTTTCTTGCCGATGCCGCCGATATCCCGGCCGCCCTGCGCGCGTTTGTGGAAGCCGTCAAGACGGGACGCTTCCCGGACGCGCAGCACAGCTTCGACTGATGCGTACCCTGGCCTCGGTCGAGGATCTGCGCGCGGCCATCCAGGCCTGGCGCCGGGCCGCAGAGCGGATTGCCTTTGTGCCCACCATGGGGGATCTGCACGCCGGTCACCTGGCACTGGTACGGCACGCCCGGAGCCGCGCGCCGCGCGTGGTGGTCAGCGTCTTTGTCAATCCCACCCAGTTTGGTCCCGGCGAGGATTTCGAGGCCTACCCGCGCACCCTGGAGAGCGATGCCAGCCAGCTGGCGCAGGAGGGTGTGGACCTGTTGTTCGCCCCGGAAGTCGAGACCCTGTACCCGGGAGGAACCGAGGCCACTACGCAGATCGATGTGCCGCAGGTCAGCCGCGGCCTGTGCGACGACTTCCGGCCCGGCCATTTCGCCGGGGTGGCGACCGTGGTGGCGCGGCTGTTCAACCTGGTGCAACCGGATGTGGCGGTATTCGGAGAGAAAGATTACCAGCAACTGGCGGTGATCCGGCGCATGGTGCGGGACCTGTGCTGGCCGATCGGGATCGACGGCGTGCCCACCGTGCGCGAGGCAGACGGCCTGGCCATGAGTTCGCGCAACCGCTACCTGGATGCCGCAGAGCGTGCGCGTGCGCCGCTGCTGTACCAGACCCTGTGCAAGGTGGCCGCTGCCGTGCGGGAAGGGCAGCGGGACTACCGCGAGCTGGAGCGCGAGGCGATGGAAAAGCTGGCGGCGGCGGGTTTCCAGCCAGAATACGTCGCGATCCGCCACGCACAGACGCTGCAGGCACTGGAAACCGGCCAGCGGCCCGCGCGGGTGCTGGCGGCGGCCCGCCTCGGCCGCGCGCGCCTGATCGATAATGTCGGCCTGTAGGGCCTGAAATCCCGTTATTTCCAAGGTTTGCAGAGGATTGCGGATCTTGGGATAATGGCCACGCCCACGGTAGACAGGACCAGACCGGATGCAGATCACACTGCTGAAATCCAAGTTGCACCACGCCCGCGTTACTCACGCCGAGCTCGAGTACGAAGGCTCGTGCGCGATCGATCGTGCGTTGCTGGATGCGGCCGGTATCCGCGCCTATGAACAGATCCAGATCTACAACCTCGCCAACGGTGAACGCTTTACCACCTACGCCATCCAGGCGGAGCAGGACTCCGGCATCATCTCGATCAACGGTGCGGCCGCGCACAAGGCCAGCCCGGGAGACCGGATCATCATCTGCACCTACGCGGTACTGAGTGAACAGGAAGCGGCCGGCTTTCATCCCACACTGGTGTACCTCGACGCCGACAACCGTATCCTGCGCCAGCGTAACGCCATCCCGGTCCAGGTAGCCTGATCGCTTACAGCGCCGGCGTGGTAATGGTGAGTGCGGGTGATTTTGGCCTGGGCACCTTGTCCCGCTCGGTAATCCACACCAGGATATCGTAGTAGCTGCGGATGTTTTCCACGTAGCGCACCGGTTCGTTGCCGCGCGCATAGCCGTGCCGCGTTTTCTGGTACCATTTTTTCTGGCTTAACCGCGGCAGGTATTTCTTGACGTCGGTCCACTTGTC
>DRQL01000252.1 GCA_011371465.1 Gammaproteobacteria bacterium
GGCCAGGAAAAGACCGTGGTGCTGGCCGGGCTGGTGGTGGATTTCCGCACCCGCAATACCCAGAGCGGTGCGCGCATTGCCTTCATCACCCTGGACGACCGCACTGCCCGCATGGAGATCCGGGTGTTCTCCAAAGTGTTTGAACAGTACCGTGCACTGCTGGCCAACGACAAGGTGCTGGTGGTGCAGGGCACGCTGGCCTTCGATGACTTCTCCGGCAGCATGCGGCTGAATGCCAACCGGATCCTGGAAATCGACCAGGCGCGCGAAGTCTATGCACGGCGGCTGGTGGTGAAGGTCGGCGCACAGCAGGCCGGTAACGGTTTCGTGCGCTCGCTGGGCGAAGTGCTGACTCCCTTCTGTGAGGGTGATTGCCCGGTCGGTATTCTCTACAACGGCGGTACCGCACAGGCACACATCACCCTGGGCGAAGAATGGCGGGTTCATCCCACCGATGAACTGTTACACCGCCTGCGCGAACTGGCAGGTGATGAACAGGTGCGGGTGGTTTACAAGTGAACAGTGAACGCCAGGTGCTGGTTACGCGCCGCGAGTTCCTTTCCCGGCTGGCAGCGCTCGGAGCCCTGGCGGCCAGCTACCCGGCGCTCGCGCTGCAGGAGCGCCGTTCAGGCGCAGTTGAAGCGCCGGACTGGGCCGGTAAGGATCCCTGGCACACGCTCACAGCCGTGCAACAACACCTGTTTCCCGCAGGAGAGGATACCCCCGGTGCTGCAGATATTCATGCGATCCAGTACCTGCGTAATACGCTGGACAATCCCGCCGCCGATGGCGAGGACCGGGAGTTTGTCGTCAACGGTGTGGGGTGGCTGAACGAACTCGCGCAGGAACGTACCGGCAAACCCTTTATCAAGCTCGATGAAACGCAGCGGGAAGAGCTGTTGCGCACCATTGAACAGAGCCGCGCCGGCCGTAACTGGCTGTCCCTGCTGCTGACCTACCTGCTGGAAGCGTTGCTCGCTGACCCCGTATACGGCGGCAACCCGCACGGCATCGGCTGGCAATGGCTGCAGCACCAGCCCGGGTTTCCCCGTCCACCGGCAGACAAGACCTGGTACCGGCTCGGCAGGCCGGTGCACTTCCAGCGCAAGGCCTGACCATATGGAGCGAGACTACGATGTCTGTGTGATCGGTAGTGGCGCAGGAGGCGGTCCGGTCGCCCTGACGCTGGCGCAGGCCGGTTACTCGGTACTGGTACTGGAAAAAGGCCCCTGGTTCACGGAACAGGACTTCTACAAGGACGAGCTGGCCTGTTGCCGCCGCAGCGTCTACACCCCGAGCCTGGAAGACGAGCAGCACGTTATCGAAGACCTGCTGGACGGCGACTGGGTGGGCGAGGCCACCTCGGAATCCGGCTGGGATTTCTGGAACGGCAACTGCGTGGGTGGTTCCTCCAATTTCATGAGCGGTTTTTTCTACCGCCTCAAGCCCGAAGACTTCCGCCTGCGGTCGGAATTCGGTCCCGTCGAAGGCGCCAACGTGGCCGACTGGCCGATCAGTTACGCAGACCTGGAACCCTGGTATACCCTGGTGGAAAAGGAAGTCGGGATCTCCGGCCGCTTTGTCGATCATCCCTTTGCGGAACCCCGTTCCATGCCGGATTTCCCCATGCCGCCCACGCGCGAACACCCGGTGGTGGACTACATCGACCGCGCCTGCAGGAAACTGGACCTGCACCCGTTGCCAACCCCGCGCGCCATCCTGTCCAGGTCACGGGACGGGCGGGGCAGTTGTGCCTATTCCGGTTACTGCGGCAGTTACGGTTGTTCCACCGGTGCCAAGGGCAGCGCCAGGGCCGCCTTGCTGGACCGCGCGGCCGCCACCGGAAAGTGCGAGATTCGTGCGCACGCCAAGGTCTACCGGCTGGCCAGTGACGCCCGTGGCCGGGTGACCGGGGCACACTACTACGACGCCGAAGACCAGGCACAGGTGGTCACAGCCCGGCTGTTCGTGGTGGCCTGCCAGGCTATTGAAACCAGCCGGTTGCTGCTGGCGTCGGTCGGACCGAAACACCCGCAGGGCCTGGGCAACAACCGCGGGCAGGTGGGCAAAAACCTGCTGTTCTCGGCCGGCGGTTCCGGCTCGGGTGACCTGGAATACGCCGACCTGGATGTAGATGCCGCCGCAGCACTGAAAACACGCGGCCCGTTTGTAAACCGTGGCCTGCAGGACTGGTACTTCCTCGACGACAAAGCCTTCGGCGGGCGCGCCAAAGGGGGCACCGTCGATTTCCTGCTCAGCCATCCCAACCCGATCGGCCGGGCCATGGGCGAAAAGTGGGATGCAGACGACCGGCTGGTGTGGGGAAAACCGTTACAGCAGCGCCTGAAATCCGTATTCACCACCGCCCAGCACCTGCGTTACGAGATTTTCTGCGACTGGCTGCCGAACGACAACTGCTTCGTGGATCTCGACAGCGCCGTTCGTGACAAATGGAATACACCGGTTGCCAAAGTGCGCATCGGTTACCACGAACACGACCTGAAGGTCGGGCGCTATATCAATGAACGTGCGCTCCGCGTGATGGAAACCCTGGGTGCAAAAAATATCCACTCCGGCATCAGTGGCGCACCACCGCAGAACCTGGTTGCCGGCGGCTGCCGCTTCGGCAAGGACCCGGCCACGTCGGTACTGGACGCGGATTGCCGCGTGCACGACGCCGAAAACCTGTACATCAGCGACGGCAGTTTCATGCCAACCGGCGGCAGTGTCCCCTACACCTGGACGATCTACGCCAATGCATTCCGCGTCGCGGAACGGATCCGGTCAGCACTGTAAGAGGAAAGCGGTCAGTGACATATGAGAATTCAATTATTTAATCAGATAGAGTGCTCGGATCGCTGGGCGCGTTTCGCAGCGGGTGCGTTCTGCAGCGCCAAGGGGGCGGTACAAACCTCACAGCTCGTCTATCCACCGCTTGATGAACTCGAGCTCGTCTTTGACCAGCTGCGGCTCGCCGTACACATGGGCGATCATACTTATTCCCTCGGTCTGACTGAGCAGGTGCAAAGCCAGTTGTGGCGCATGCTCGGATTTCCCCAATTGCAGGAACTGGTCCGTCAGCCAGCGCCTGAAAATATCGAACAGCGGCACCGTCAGACCTGTGAGTGCACAGGGTTCCTTTCCCAGTTCAGCGCTCAATGTCCCGATAGGGCAACCATAGCGCGCCAGGTTGTTGCGGTTATTTGCAACCATGTTGATATAACGGCACAGGCGGTCCTTGGGATCGGCGTAATCCCGGTCCCATGCGGCCAACAGCGCCGTATAGTCATTTTCGTGCTCCTTAATAACGCTTCCTAGAATATCCTCCTTGCTTTTGAAGTAATGGTAGATATTGCCGCGCTGCACCTTTGCCTTTTCAACGATATTGCTGAACGAGGTGTTCGAGTATCCCCGCTGGTAGA
>DRQL01000253.1 GCA_011371465.1 Gammaproteobacteria bacterium
AAATACATTAACTATTCTATATAAGATATTGATATACTGTAATCAGCGACACAGAAACTGCGGGCCGAACGGTGTAGAATCAACCCCGATCCGGGACATCCCGGCGACTGGAATGGTTATACACTTTTCAATACACTACGCGCGCAGCTTGGAATGATCACAAACAACTGAGGAACTTTCAGCGATGAGTAATGTTGAAGAACGCGTCAAGAAGATTGTCGTCGAGCAACTGGATGTTAGCGAGGACTCTGTCACCAACGAAGCATCTTTTGTAGATGACCTGGGCGCGGATTCCCTGGATACCGTGGAGCTGGTCATGGCGCTTGAAGAAGAATTCGAGTGCGAGATTCCCGATGAAGAGGCGGAAAAGATCACCACCGTCCAGCAAGCGATTGATTACGTCTCGGCGCACCTCGGTTAATTATCACGTCCCTCGCAATCGCAGTGCCGGCAGTCCGGGCCGGCACTGCGGTGTAATCCACTGTCCCGCAGAACCTTTGGAGTAACATCCTGTGTCGCAACGCCGCGTCGTGGTTACCGGACTGGGCATCGTCAGCCCGGTCGGACTTACCGTCCAGGAAGCCTGGGAGAACATCATCGCGGGCCGCAGCGGCATCCGCTCGATCACGGAATTCGACGTCACGGATTTCCCGGTGCGTTTCGGCGGCACCGTCAAGGGCTTCGACGTGTCCGATTACATGTCGAAAAAGGACGCGCGCCGGATGGAGCGTTTTATCCATTACGGATTTGCCGCCGGTACGCAGGCCATGAAGGATGCCGGCCTGGAAGTGACAGAAGCCAATGCCGAGCGCATCGGTGTCTCGATCGGTTCCGGCATCGGCGGTCTGCGTGGTATCGAAAAGAACTACGATGCCTTCCTGGAAGGCGGCCCGCGCAAGATATCCCCGTTTTTCGTTCCCGCCAATATCATCAACATGATTGGCGGCAACCTGTCCATCAGCTACGGGCTCAAGGGCCCGAACATCGCCATGGTGACGGCCTGTACCTCGGGCACACACAGCATTGGCGAAGCCGCGCGCATTATCGCCTACGGTGACGCGGATGCCATGCTGGCCGGTGGCGCGGAAATGGCTACCACGCATACCGGGCTGGGCGGTTTTGCCGCTGCCAAGGCCCTGTCCACGCGCAATGATGATCCGCAGGCGGCCAGCCGGCCCTGGGACCTGGACCGTGACGGTTTCGTGCTGGGCGACGGCGCCGGTGTCATGGTGCTGGAGGAATACGAACAGGCCAGGGCGCGCGGTGCGAATATCTACGCGGAGGTTTCCGGCTATGGCATGAGTGGCGATGCCTACCACATGACACAGCCGGCACCGAACGGTGACGGTGCGGCACGCTGCATGCGCAACGCCATCCGTGATGCGGGCCTGAACCCGGACCAGATCGACTATATCAACGCACACGGCACTTCCACGCCGGCGGGTGACCTGGCCGAAGTACAGGGTATCAAGACCGCGCTGGGAGACCATGCGTACCGCGTTGCTGTCAGTTCCACCAAGTCCATGACCGGTCACCTGCTGGGTGCCGCGGGCGGCGTGGAAGCGATCTTCTCGATACTGGCCCTGCGCGACCAGGTGGCACCGCCGACCATCAACCAGGTGACCGCGGACCCGGAGTGTGACCTGGATTTTGTGCCCAACGAGGCGCGCAACATGACCATCCGCGCCGTGATGTCCAATTCCTTCGGCTTTGGCGGTACCAACGGCGCCATTGTTTTTACCCGACCGGGCTAGTTTCATTTCACATGCAGGTAACCACCGAAGCCGGCTTTGACCTGCTTGACCTGCACGCCCTCGACCCCGGGCGTTACCCCCACCTGCTGGAAAGTGCCGCGCACGGTCCACAGGGCCGTTTCGACATCCTGTTTGCCTTCCCCGGCGAGTCGCTGGTGCTGCACGACCTGCACGACTTCGATTTCCTGCGGGCGCTGGATGCGCACTGGAAAGCCGCTGCGCAGGGTCGGCGTTGTGCAGGGGAACTGCCATTCTGCGGTGGCTGGTTCCTGTACCTCGGTTACGAGCTGGCCGCCCAGGTCGAACCCCGGCTCGCGTTGCCGGAAGATCCTTCCGCACTGCCGGTTGCCAGTGCCACCCGCATGCCCGCTGCGATCATCCACGACCACCTGCAGGAGCGGCGCTGGATCGTTGCCGAGCAGCAGCAACAGGTCGACCGGATTCGCGCCGATATTACCCGGCTGGAACCGGCTGCGACGCCGTTGCCGGGCATTGCCCTGCAAGCGAGCGAGGAGCCCGAGCAGTCCTACCTGGAAGCCGTGCAGCGGATCCTGGCCTACATCCGTGACGGGGATGTATTCCAGGTTAACCTGTCCCGCCAGTGGAACGCGGACTGGCCGCGGGCGACCGACAGTCACCGCCTGTACCGCCAGTTGCGCAACGCCAATCCCGGCCCCTTCAATGGTCTGGCCACCTGGGGGGAGCTTGCGTTACTGAGTTCCTCACCCGAGCGCCTGGTCGCGACCCGGGGCGGGCGGGTGTACACCCGCCCGATTGCCGGCACCCGCCCACGGGGACAGCGGGCGGATACCGACCGGGATTTTTCGGAAGAGCTGCTGGCACACCCCAAGGAACGCGCCGAACACATCATGCTCATCGATCTGGAACGCAACGACGTGGGACGCATTGCCATCCCTGGCAGTGTCGCGGTGAGCGAACTGATGACACTGGAATCCTACGCGACCGTCCACCACATCGTCTCCGGTGTCGAAGCACGCATCCGCCCCGGGGTGACGCCGGGAGAGATTATCCGTGCGCTGTTCCCGGGTGGTACGATTACCGGGTGTCCCAAGGTGCGTTGTATGGAGATCATTGCCGAACTCGAAGGGACCGGCCGCGGCGCCTACACGGGCTCGATGGGCTACCTGAACCACGATGGCAGCATGGACCTGAATATCCTGATCCGCACCCTGGTGCGCAGTGGCGAGCGCCTGCAGTTCCGCGCGGGTGCCGGGATCGTCAGCGATTCCGTGCCGAGTAACGAGCTGGAAGAAACCCGCGCCAAGGCGCGTGGTATGCTGCGCGCGATACAGGGGCAACCGTCGTGAACGAGGTGCAGTATTTCATCAACGGTCAGGCGGGAGACCGGGTCAGTGCCGCCGAGCGCGCGCTGCACTACGGCGACGGGTTGTTTGAGACCATCCGTGTGCGTGGTGGCGAACCGGAGTACCTGGCCAGGCACATGCAGCGCCTGAACAGCGGTTGCGAGCAACTGCAGTTCCCGCCGCTCGACTGGGCACTGGTCAGGGAGGAGCTGCTGGAACTGGCGGCGCTGGGTCAGGATACGGTACTCAAGTACATCCTCAGCCGCGGTGTCGGTGGTCGCGGCTACCGGCCCGCTGCCGACAGGGACGTTACGCGCATTGCCTCGCTGCACCCGCTGCCGCACTGGCCGGCCGGTCCACAGCAACACGGTGTGCGTACCCGTATCTGCAGCACGCGCCTGGCGGCCCAGCCGCTGCTGGCGGGGATCAAGCACCTCAACCGCCTGGAACAGGTGCTGGCGCGGGCGGAGTGGGATGACGACGGTATTGCCGAAGGGTTGATGCTCGACCAGCAGGAGCGCCTGATCGAAGGAACCATGAGTAACCTGTTTATCGTCAACGGCCGCGAACTGCTGACCCCGGAGTTGTCGGGCTGCGGAGTGGCCGGTGTAATGCGATCTGTTATTCTCGACCTTGCGGTCTCCCTGGGTCTGCCGGTGCGGGTGGCCCCGGTAACATTGGACGATGTGCGCAGCGCCGGGGAACTGTTTGTCTGCAACAGTCTGGCCGGGATCTGGCCGGTCGTGTCCATCGAGTCGGTCCGGGAATTTTCGATCGGCCGGATGACCCGCCAGTTGCAGGTGGCGCTGGAGGCCGGTGAGGATGATAACAGGGGTAACTGGTACAGGACGTGAACGGATTGGAAAGCAGACAACGTACCCTGCGCGACCCGGTTTTCCGGGTGGCCGGTCTGTTGGTGCTGACAGGCAGCTTCGCGCTGGCCTGGCTGTTCATGGATTTCCAGGCTTTTCGCCAGCAGGCGCTGGCGGTTCCTGAGCAGGGTCTGAGCCTGGTGGTGGAGCCGGGCAGCACCCTGAAATCGATTGCCGCGCGGCTGGAACAGCAGCAGGTGCTGGACAACGCGCTCTACCTGGTGGCGCTGGCGCGTTACCTGCGGCTGGATGCGCAGATCAAGGCCGGGGAATTCAGGTTGTCGCCCGGTACCACGCCGGAGCAACTGCTGCACCAGCTGGCCGAGGGCAAGGTGGTGCAGCACACCATTACCCTGATCGAGGGAGAAACCTTTACGCAGATGATGCAGCGCGTGAGCGCGGACCCGGTGCTGGTGCACAAGCTGGAGTCCAGCGATGCCGAAACCGTAATGGCGGCCATCGGGCACCCCGGCGAGCACCCGGAAGGGCGTTTTCTCGCCGAAACCTATCACTTTCCCCGTGGCACTTCGGATATCGACTACCTGCGCCGCGCCTACCGGGAGATGGAGACCTTCCTGCAGGAAAGCTGGCAAGCGCGCGACGAAGGCCTGCCGCTGAAAACACCCTACGAGGCACTGATCCTGGCTTCCATCGTGGAGAAGGAAACCGCGCTGGCGGAAGAACGGCCGTTGATCGCCGGTGTCTTTGTCCGCCGCCTGCAAAAAGGCATGAAGCTGCAGACCGATCCAACGGTGATCTACGGGATGGGCGAACGTTACCAGGGAGATATACGCTACCGCGATCTGCGTCGCGATACCCCGTACAATACCTACACGCGCTTTGGCCTGCCCCCCACGCCCATCGCCATGCCGGGCAAGGAGGCCATCCTCGCGGCGCTGCACCCGGCGCCGGGCGATGCGCTGTATTTTGTCGCCCGCGGTGACGGCAGTCACCAGTTTTCCGGCAGCCTGGAACAGCACAACCGCGCCGTCGACCGCTACCAGAGAAAACGCTGACCTCATGAATCAGGGCATCACACACGGACGATTCATTACGCTGGAAGGCGGGGAAGGCGCCGGCAAGACCACGGCGCTCGACTACCTGTGTGCACGCCTGGAACAGGCCGGTATCCGCGTGCTGCGTACGCGCGAACCGGGTGGTACCGGGCTGGGTGAAAAAGTGCGCGCACTGCTGCTGGACCCGGATCACACCGGCATGCACGCCGATACGGAACTGCTGCTGATGTTCGCGGCGCGCGCCCAGCACCTGCACGAGGTGATCCTGCCGGCGCTGGAGCGGGGCGAGTGGGTGATCTGCGACCGTTTTACCGATGCCACCTACGCCTACCAGGGAGGCGGGCGCGGCATCGACGTACAGCGCATCGGCCTGCTGGAAGACTGGGTACAACAGGGTATGCAACCGGATACGACGCTGCTGTTTGATCTGCCGGTGGCGCAGGGGCTGGCGCGCGCCGGGCAGCGCGGGGCGCTGGACCGGTTCGAACAGGAGCAGCAGGACTTTTTTACGCGCGTGCGCGATGCCTACCTGGCGCGTGCCGCGCAGTACCCCGACCGTTTTCGCATCGTCGACGCGGGCCAGGCGCTCGAAGCTGTGCAGCAGCAACTGGGTGCGATCATCGACGGCTGGCTTGAGCAGGAGCAGAAATGTTCACGTGGCTGAATAAACCCTGGCAGCAGTTTGTGCAGTCGCATGCCCAGGGACGTCTGCCGCACGCCCTGCTCATCCGCGGCCGGGAAGGGGTCGGCAAGCAGGTGCTGGCCGAACAGCTGGCCGCTGCCCTGCTGTGTGAACAGCCCGGTGCGGAAGGCCGGCCCTGCGGCCGTTGCCAGGCCTGTGGCTGGTTGCAGGCCGGCACGCACCCCGACCTGCTGTGGGTCCGGCCCGAAGAGGAGGGCAAGGCCATTAAAATTGACCAGGTCCGGGCGCTGAACACCCGACTGGCCACTACCAGTCACGCCGGTCGCTACAAGGTGGCCATTCTGCAACCGGCCGACGCCATGAACGTGAACGCCGCCAACAGCCTGCTGAAGACGCTGGAAGAGCCTGCTGCCGATACATTGTTGCTGTTGCTGGCGGCAGCGCCCGGCCGCCTGCCGGCAACCATCCGCAGCCGCTGCCAGCAACTGGAGGTGGCGACACCGGATCGGGACAGCGCCCGGCAATGGCTGCTGGACGAAGGTATAGCGGCGGACAGCGCTGCGCGCTACCTCGAGCTGGCCGGTGGCGCGCCGCTGCTGGCGCGCCGCATGGCCGCCGCGGAGGACGGTGCCCTGCGCGACCAGCGCCTGGAGCAGTTGCAGGGCGTGTTCGCGGGTCGGCTCGATCCGGTGCAGGTGGCAAAGGAGTGGCTGGAACCGGCCGGACCGGAGGTGCTGGAGTGGTGGCGCAGCTGGGTGCAGGCGCTGTTGCGCTGGCAGCTGGGCGGACAGCCCCCCGTCGAAGAAGATGTGGCGCAGAAGTTGCAGCAGATTACAGAAACGGTAGACTGTCGGCAGCTGTTTGAAATGTCCGACCGGATCACGCAGGCACTGAACGCGACCGGTTCCGGGCTGAACCGGCAGATGATGCTGGAAGATGTACTGATTTCCTGGGCAAGGCTGGCGGGACCGGCCCGTACCCGGACCATAAGCAGGTAACAGGTAGTCGAACGATATGGCAGATAAACCGGTGGGTGGAGCACGGCAGGGCATCCTGTCGCTGACCATAAAGGACAAGAGCGCGCTGTACGCGGCCTATATGCCTTTTGTAAAAAACGGCGGCCTGTTTATTCCCACCAACAAAAGCTATCAACTCGGCGACGAAGTATTCATGTTGCTGACCCTGATGGAAGAGACCGAAAAGATCCCGGTCGCCGGCAAGATCATCTGGATTACCCCCAAGGGTGCGCAGGGCGCGCGCGCGGCGGGTATCGGCGTGCAGTTCAGTGACCAGGACGACGGTTCCGCACAGAAGAAAATCGAGACCTACCTGGCCGGCGCACTGGCGGCCGACCGTCCCACGCACACCATGTAAGCAGGACCATGCTGGTCGACTCTCATTGTCATCTCGACATGCTGTGCCCGCAAAGCCAGTCCATCGAGGACGTACTCGAACAGGCCGCACAGGCGGACATCGAACACATGCTGTGCGTGTCGGTCAGCCTGGAACGCTTTCAGCCCATGATGGAACTGATCGCGCCCCATGCGCAGATCTCGGCCTCCGTGGGAGTGCACCCGGACGGCACCGATGTACAGGAAGCCGACGAAGCCACGCTGGTTGAACTGGCCCGGCACGAGCGCATCGTGGCCATCGGTGAGACCGGCCTGGATTATTTTCGCACCGAAGGTGATGTGGAATGGCAGCGCGAGCGATTCCGCCGGCATATCCGCGCCGCACGGGAGGCCCGCAAACCCCTCATCGTACACACCCGCGCCGCCAGGGAAGACACCCTGGCCATACTGCGTGAAGAGCGCGCCGATGAGGCCGGCGGCGTACTGCACTGCTTTACCGAAGACTGGGACATGGCGCGCGCCGCGCTGGACCTGAATTTCTACATATCCTTTTCCGGTATCGTTACCTTCAAAAACGCCGTGGAACTGAAAGAAGTCGCGCGCAGGGTACCGGCCGAGCGCATGCTGGTGGAAACCGATGCGCCGTATCTCGCCCCGGTCCCCAAACGGGGCAAAACCAACCAGCCCGCCTTTGTGCGCTACACCGCGGAGTATCTCGCCGAACTGCGTGGTGAAACCCTGGAGCAGCTGGCGGCCGTCACCACGGATAATTTCTACCGGCTGTTTGCCGATGCCCGCCGGCCGGTTGTCGAGGCCATTCAGTAACGGTTGCTGCTTATCTGCGGCATCTCATGTCTTTGATTTTACGACATTCTGTAACCGGCGGGCTGGGATTACCCGTTCCGCTTGAATCCCGTTCCCGCTTACGGTAAAAAACACCTCAGGACAGGTGTATCCCGGTCATTAAGCGTCGAAACAACAAAAGGCGTCTGTGCAATATGGGATATGCACAAGGGACTGCTGTAGTCATTGCTTCCCCGTACGATGTACTCGTCCGGTTTTTGGATGGACCAAATGATGTATTGCATTCATCGGGGGAATGAATCCAGTGCCGTTGCGCGTCCTGTATCGACTATTGCTTGCCATTTTAGTATCTGTTGCCGGCGTTCAGGCCACTGCCGGTGTTCAGCCGTCTTCGGGCCCGCTCTACGGCGGTACCGCTATCACGATCACAGGCAGTAACTTTGATGTGAGTGCGGATGTCTACGTAGATGGAAATCAGGCTACCGGTATCGTCGTGGTCGACGCCACAACGATTACAGCGGTTACGCCGGAAGGCTTTACAGCAGGCCCGGTCGATATCGATGTACAAACGACCAGTGACACTTTCTCCTTTCCCGGCGCATTTACCTACGTTACACCGACCATCACGTCCGTTAATCCTCCGCAGGGGTCGATAGTCGGGGGCACGAATGTCACCATTTCAGGGACATTGTTTACCGCCGGCATGCAGCTCAGTTTTGACGGCAACCCCGCCAGCAACCTGTCGGTCGTTGATAGCAACACGATGACCGCCACAACACCTGCGGGTTTTGTGGAAGGTCCCGTGAGTGTTGATATCGACTACCTGAGTACATTTACTTCCCTTGCCAATGGTTTCACCTATCTACAGCCCCGAATAGACGCCATCACGCCGTCATCCGGAAGTGTCGACGGGGGTACACCGGTCACGATCACAGGTGCTTACTTTGACAGCGATGTCAGCATCGATTTTGACGGGACAAGCGCCATCGCTGTGACCTTTGTTGACAGCAACACCATAACGGCGGTGACACCGCCCGGCGCATCCGGGCCGGTATCCGTCGATCTGACTATCGGTGGCGGCAGCGGCTATGCCTCCGGCACTTTTACCTATCTTGATCCGACCATTGCATCGGTCGTCCCGGCTAGCGGCGCGGAAAGCGGGGGTACCCCGGTGACAATCACAGGCACCCTGTTTGACCCGTCGGCGACGGTTGAATTTGGCGGAATCGGCGCCACCAATGTCACGGTAGTGGATAGCAACACGATTACGGCCGAGACGCCTGCCGGGGCCGGTGTGGTGGATGTCACGGTCACAACTGTCAATAGCCAGGCGGTCCTGAGTCCGGGATTCACCTATATTGCAGCGCCGCCACCGCAAGTAAGCAGTGTGACCCCCCAAAGTGGTGACTCAAATGGTGGTTTGCCGATTACCATCACAGGTACCGATTTCCAGAACAACGCCAGTGCCCGTCTTGGCGGTACGCCAATCGGCAACCTGGTTGTCGTCGATAGCACAACCATCACCGGCGATACACCGGCGCTTTCAGCCGGCACCTACAGCCTCACCGTCACCAACCCGGATGGCCAGTCCAGCACACTCGTGAACGTGTTTACCGTCACCCAGGCGCCCCAGGGCCTGCCTGCGGGCGACCTGGCGCCGAGGGGGAACCCGGACGGGCAATTGAACGTCGGCGATCTGCTGGTGCTGGAGCGTCTGGTGCTGGGTCTGGAAGCGCCCAACAGCTATGATCAGCTGGTCGGCGATATCGCCCCGTTGAACAACCCCGACGGGCAGCTGGATGCCGGTGATGTAGTGCTCCTGCAACGCGCCGTTATGGGCGATATCACGCTCCCGGCGGTATTTGACAGCATCCCCCCACAGATATCGATACTCGCACCCACAGAGGGAAGTACCATCACCCGGACCAGCGTTGCGGTGATCGGCGTGCTGGATGAACCCGCGAACGTGTCGGTGAACGGCAGCAACCTGGGTACTGTGACTTCGTTCAATACCACGGTCATTCTGCAACAGGGCGCGAACACCCTCACGATTACGGCGACGGATGCCTTCGGCAACCTCGCCACGGCAGTGGTCAACGTTACCGTCGACAGCCGTGCACCGGTCCCGACAAATATCAGCAAAGTGACCGTGACGGAACCCGTCAGTGGCCAGGTCTCCTTTACAGGGTCAACGGGCGCGGCTGAGCCTGGAGCGACTATCCGGTTTACCAACACGACTACCAGTACCACGGTGACAGCCGTCGCCGACGCTTCCGGCGCCTTTACTCGACAGTTCAGCGCGGCCGGCGGAGATATCATCCAGGTGGCCATTGTCGATACGGCAGGCAATACCAGTGAATCGGTGGCGTACACGGTCGGCGCACAGGTTCAGATCGTCACACCAACGCAAAATGCCACCGTCGAAGGCACACGAACCCATGTCTCCGGGGTGTTTTCCAGTGGCCCGGGCAGCGGTGTCACCGTAAACGGTGCGCAGGCTTGTGTTTTTGGTAACGCGTTCTTTATCAACGAATTCCCGCTACAGGCAGGCAGCAATACGTTGACTGCCACGCTGACAGATTCCACGGGTGCTACCGATCAACATGCTGTGCCGGTGACGAGCAATGGAAATCTGGTGCTCACCCTCGACGCCGATGATGACTGCGGAGTAGCGCCGCTCACAGTTAACTTTGCACTCGGAACAGCCGGTATCAACGTTCGGCGGATCGACATCAATTTCGACGGCGATGGTGCCCCGGATTTCAGTACCACCGACGTCAGCGCCGCCATCAGCACGACCTACGCCACCCCGGGCGTTTACCCGGCAACGGCCTGGATGCTGGACGACCAGGGGCTAGAGCACGAGGCTCATCTCAACATCGTTGCCCGGGATGAAACGGCACAGGACGATATTTTTCAGCAGATCTGGGGAAATTTCTCGACCGCACTTGCCGCAGGGGATACCACTACCGCGCTGCAGTCAATCAATACTCAGTCGCGTGGATTCTACAGTCCGGTCCTGCAGGCGCTGGCCGCCAATCTGCCCGAGATTGCGGGCGATCTGTCCGGCATCGAAAAAATTCAAATTGATGAAAACTTTGCAGAATATGCGTTGCTCACGGTGGTTAACGGGCAGGTCAGCACCTTTATCGTGAGGTTTGCCAGGGACACCGACGGGATATGGCGCATTGTTTCGATGTAATGAAACCCGATTGGATTGATCTTAAACACAGGAACAGGTGAGATATCGACATGACGAGTTACCTGGTCAATGCACGTACATCCAGCCGCAAAAGCAACCGTATTGTTCCCGGGCTTGTCATGGCGCTGTTGTTACCGGGCTGTGCGGCAGTAGATATCTACAACATGCAGGGAATGGAAGGAACAGTGGTCGACAAGGCGACCGGCGAGCCGATCGAAGGTGTGATGGTTATAGAAGTCTGGGAAGCCGGTGGTGGCTTTGAAGGCCATACCGTGGATTATCTGCCGCTGCAGGAGGCGGTGACCGACCGCAACGGCCGGTACGAGTTTCCGGCCCGTGGGACAAAACATGTAGAAGAAGGGTTTCTAACGGCGGATTCACCGCGTCTGATTTTTTTCAGGCCGGGGTATATTTTCAAGAGCGAGAGTAACCGCTATCACCCCGACCGCCGATTCGAGTTTAACCGTCGATCCGACTGGCATCGGAAGACCGTTGA
>DRQL01000254.1 GCA_011371465.1 Gammaproteobacteria bacterium
CCTGCATCACACCCTGCGCGAAACCATGCGCCGCTCATCCCTGTGCGACGCGGCAGGTTTCACCGCTGATCTGGAACAGGCCTATCGAAAAATGTGGGTCGACTGGTGCCAGTGAGCAAACAGGACAACCTATCCAGGCTGCTGGAAAGTGCGTTGCAGCACCACCAGGCCGGCGAGCTGAATGAGGCGGAAAAACAGTACCGGGAAGTCCTGGCCCGTGAAACCGGGCATCCCGGAGCGCTGTACCTGCTCGGTACCCTGAAAGCGCAGGGCGGCAATACGGCAGAGGCAGTCCGCTATCTCAGGGAGGCGACCCGGCGTGACCCTTCGTTCGGTACAGCCTGGCTCAACCTGGGGAGCGCCCTGCTGCAGCTTGCCCGTGCTGATGAAGCAGAAGTCTGCTATCGCAAGGCCGTCGAGACTCTCCCGGAACAGGCAGATGCATACTTCGGACTTGGCCGCGCCCTGCTCACTCTGCGCCGTTATGACGATGCCCGGGATGCGTTCCAACAGGCGCTTGCCTGCAAACCGCAATTCGCAGAAGCGCAATACCAGCTCGGGAAAACCTTTTTCCAGCAGGGAAAACCGGCGGAAGCCGAAACCTGCTACCGGCAGGCCCTGCAGCAGAACCCACAACTGCTCCATATCTATACCGACCTGGGCAGAACGCTGCGAACACTGGGTCGACTCGATGAGGCAGCTGCAGCCTACCGGGAAATTATCCGGGTACGACCCGATGCCGCCGATGCCTGGAACAATCTCGGTAATGCCCGGCGCCAGCAGGCGCGCATGGATGATGCAGCCGACTGTTACCGGCGCGCCCTGTCGATAAATCCGCAACTGGCCGAAACACAGAATAACCTGGGTAATGTGCTCAAGACCCTGGGGCTACTCGACGAAGCCGCAAACTGTTATCGACGGGCGATTCAACGCAAACCCGGTTTCACACAGGCACACAGCAACCTCCTGCTGTGCCTGAACTACATTCCGGGTTACGACGAACAGCAGCTGTTCCGGGAACACCAGCGCTGGGCAACAGCGCATACTCCCGCCCGCCCGGGGACCGATAAGCACGGCAATATTCCAGATCCGGGACGCCGTTTACGCGTGGGCTACGTATCCCCTGATTTCCGTACCCACGCGGTCACCCGGTTTTTCGAACCGCTGTATGCTCATCACAACCATGAAGAGGTCGAGACCATATGCTATGCACAGCTGGTCAACGGTGACGAGACCACGGAACGGCTGCAGTCCATGTCCGATGGCTGGCACCGCACCGTTGGTATGACCCAGGCAGAGCTGGCCGAACAGATCCGGGAGGACGCTATCGATATCCTGGTGGATCTTGCCGGCCATACGGCGCGCAATCGTCTGCCGGTATTCGGGCTGCGGCCGGCGCCGGTGCAGATCTCCTGGCTGGGCTACCCGAACACCACCGGCATGACCGCCCTGGACTACCGGCTGACCGATGCCATTGCTGACCCCGACGGGGCGGACCGGTTCTACACAGAACGGCTGCTGCGGCTGGAAAACGGTCTTACCCGTTTTCTGCCGCCAACCGATGCGCCGGACCCCGGATCCCTGCCGGCCGACAGCTCCGGCCGGGTAACCTTTGGATCCCTGAACAACCTGGTAAAACTCAATGACCAGGTAATCGCGCTCTGGAGCCGTGTACTCAGGCAGGTCCCGGGCGCCCGTTTACTGCTTTTTCGCGATATGCTGCAGGGGAAGGTCGCGGAACGGGTACAATCGGCCTTCGCGCAGCACGGTATCGACGGCAGCCGGCTTGAATTGCGTCACAAGTTGGATAGCGGCAATACCTACCTCAACGTCTACCGGGAAATCGACATCGCCCTGGACCCGTTCCCGTGGAACGGCCATGTCACCAGTTGCGAAGCCCTGTGGATGGGCGTACCGGTAATTGCGCTGCTGGGACCGGTACACCGGGGTCGCCTGGCAGCCAGCGTATTGCACCAGGTCGGCCTGGAAGGCCTGGTCGCCCGGAATCCTGATGACTATGTACGCATCGCCGCCGGACTGGCCGGGGACGTGCAACGGCTGGAACAGTTACGCTCAGGTCTGCGTCACCAGGTTGCTGCGTCACCACTGTGTGACGGCCCGGGCATGGCGCGCGAGGTGGAAGCCATCTACCGCCAGCTGTGGCAGCACTGGTGCACAGGCCGGGATACCCGTTAGGCCACCGGAAATACAGGTAACCTGCCTTGGATGAACTCCAACACTTGACCAGACAGGCTGTCACCCTGCTCCAGCAGGGTGACATCGATGCAGCAGAGGAACTGGCACAGCAAGCACTCAAGCTGAAACCGGAGCACGCCGAAGCACATCACCTGCTGGGGCTGATTGCAGGCCGGCGCGGCCTGCATGAGCTGGCGGACAGCCGGATATCCCGTGCCGTGGAAATCAGCCCCGGTATCGCGATCTACCACGTCAATCACAGCCTTGCCCTGCGACAGGCGGGCAGGCCGGAAGAGGCACTGGCTGCCTGTGACCGGGCTGTCGGGCTGCAACCGGACCTTGCAAGAGCCCACCAGGAACGCAGTATCGTCCTCAGAAGCCTCGGGCGCCTGAACGAAGCACTGGAAGCCTGTCACCAGGCGCTGGCTATCAAGCCTGATTTTGTAGAGGCCTGTATCAGCAGGGGAAACGCGCTGTACGAACTGGACAGGCTCGAAGAAGCATTGAATGCCTACGACAGGGCAATTCAACTGGCGCCCACGTCCGCCCAGGCCCATAACATGCGCGCTAACGTGCTACGGCGCCTGGACCGGCTGGGTGCGGCCGAAGCAGCATGCGCGACCGCACTGCGGCTCAACCCTCGCCTCGCCGGTGCCTATAACAACCTGGGGCTCATACTGAATGCCCGGGGTGACCGGGAAGGTGCCATCCGAAACTACCGCATGGCCCTCTCTCTGGCGCCTGGCAAAGCCGGCTTCCATGTCAACCTGGGGAATGCATACCGGAACTGGAAAAGGCCGACCGAAGCGCTTGAGTGCTACCAGGCGGCCTTATCACTGGAGCCCGGCAACACCAACGCCCACCTTGGGCTTGGCAGCCTGTACTGGAACCAGGACAGGCTGGAACAGGCCTTCGAACATTACAAGGCCGCACTGGAGCTGAACCCGGAATCCATCGAGGCCCGCTGGGCGTACAGCCTGTCGCGCATTTCCAGGCTGGAAGGAATGACTGCACATACCAGTGAAACATCCGGTTTCAGGCAGGAATTCGAAGCCCTGGACACCTGGTTCAGTACCGAGCGTTCTGCCAGGGGCCACCGGGTCGTGGGCAGTTTGACCCCTTTTTTCATGGCGTACCGGGAGGAGAACAACCGTGATGCCCTGGCCCGGTATGGCCACCTGTGCACCCGCCTGATGAAATGCTGGCTGGACACATGGCACCCGGAAAAGCCTTCCCCCGTTGCCGGGAACAGAATAAAAACAGGCATCGTGTCAGCACATATAAAGGACCACCCTGTCTGGAATGCGCTGATCAAAGGCTGGATCCAGGAGCTGGACAGGAATCATTTCGAACTGCATGTGTTCCACCTGGATGCTGAACAGGACCAAGAAACCGCGTGGGCATCCACCCGGGCAGAGAGTCTCACCAGCGGGAAACGGAACCTGCGGGAATGGACCGGATTGATACTCGACGCACAGCCTGATGTACTGATCTACCCGGAAATCGGCATGGATGCCATGACGGTACAACTGGCCAGCATGCGACTTGCCCCGGTGCAACTGGCAAGCTGGGGACACGCCGAAACCAGCGGGCTGCCGACCCTGGACTACTACCTTTCTGCAGATGCCCTTGAGCCTGCGGAAGCGGAAGAGCACTACACGGAAAAACTGGTCAGGCTGCCCCGCCTGGGGTGCTGTTACCAGCCCCTGGAAGTTGAAGACGTTGATCCTGATCCAGAGGCGCTGGGAATCGATCCGGGAATGCCGATAGCGCTCTGTCCGGGCACGGCCTACAAGTATATGCCGGAGCATGACCGGGTATTCCCGGAAATTGCAAAGCGCACAGGTTCCTGCCAGTTCATCTTCTTTGCCCAGCAAGACCGCGGCGGATCAGACCTGCTGAAGATGCGACTGGAAGCAGCCTTTGCAGAAGCCGGACTGGATTTCCGAAAGCATGTCATTTTCGTTCCCTGGCTGGAAAGACCTGCATTTTACGCCCTGATGAAAACAGCGAACGTTATGCTGGATACTATCGGTTTTTCCGGATTCAACACCGCCATGCAGGCGGTCGAATGCGGTCTTCCGATTGTAACCCGGGAAGGCCGCTTTATGCGTGGTCGCCTGGCAAGCGGCATCCTGCAGCAGATCGGGATGCAGGAACTGGTCGCAAACAGTGATGATGACTACATTTCAAAAGCTGTGCGCCTGGTACAGGATCCCGCCCATCGGCTGTCCGTGAGGAATAATATAGCGTCCCGCCGCCACCTGCTGTTTAACGATGTTGTTCCCGTACGGGCACTGGAAAATTTTCTGGATACAGTGGTACAGAAATAGTATTCCTGTACCCCGGAGCAACAGGGTCATCCGCTTATTCGCAATCGATACCTGCTGCTTCCAGCTGTTCGCGCAGTGGCCGCAGGTAGCGCTCATAATGTCTCCATCGTTCCAGTGACCGGGTGTACATGGGTTGGCGAACCTGTTCATAGCTGAGAGTAAAGACGAAACGGTTCGTAGTATGAAAATCCAGGCAGCGCTGGTCCCATGCCAGGCCACAGAAGTCTACGAGCTCCCGACTGCAGCGTTCCTGCTCCCGCACCAGGTCGGTATACGATACCTGCAGCACGCGACCGGGGAAAACACGCTTCCAGTGCTGCATCAACCTGTGGTACTGGATATAGAACTCCCCGACTGTCTTCAAATCGTAGGAAAAATCGTGCCCTATCGTGCCAAAGTCTGAAAAATAGCAGGACAGGCAGGTATCCAGCGGGTGGCGTGCACACTGGATAATCCGGGCACCCGGGAAAAGCTGTACTATCAGACCCACATAGACCAGGTTGTAGGGCATCTTGTCAGTCACTCTTGCCGCCGTTCCACCAAGCTCCCTGAGTGCCCGTAAATGCTGCTCCGCTGCGGTGTCCAGCGACTCGCGGGTGATATACCTGGCCAGCCCGGGAAAGGTCAGCCCCGGGTAATCAGCGGTGAAACGCCGTGCAATCCTGGAAATATGCGGTAATTCACCGGCGCCGAATACTTCCGGGTGGGAGGCAAGGATCTGCTCGACAAGGCTGGTCCCGGAACGTGGCATGCCGACAATGAATACCGGCAAATCCGTCCGGTTGTCAGCGCAACGCATACGCTCTGCAAATCCCTCGCCGTAGGTGGCAATGATTTCGTCCACCTGGTGCACCTGCGCCTCCCTGTCGAAATCGGCAGGCGTCAGGCCATTGGCCTGCTCGAAATGCCGGAAAGCCGTGTCATAGTCCCCTGATTCGTCGTAGTGCCTGCCCAGCTGAAAATGGATACCTGCAGCAGCTTCGGCGCGCATATCCGGCCGTTCGCCAAGAAACCTCTCCAGTTCCCTGACAGCCTGGTCCCGCTGCCCGACGTGCTTGCTGATATCAAAGTACACAGGAAGTGCGCCGTCATATCCTGCCTCTATAAGAGGCCGCAGGAGATCGTGTGATTTCCCGTATTCACCCAGTTGCTCGTATATTTTCGCCTGCGCCAGGGTCACCTCCCGCCACCCGGGCACCAGTCGGGCCGCCTCACCGTAGCTGTCGAGCGCTTCCTGCAAACGGCCGGCGTGATGCAGCGCATTGGCAAGCGCCCGATGTGCGTTCGGAAACTGCGGCCTGGTCCGCACTGCCCGCTGCAGGATTTCGATGGCCTCCTCATACCGGCTCCTGGCAACGTAGGCATCCCCCAGGTTGGTCATGGTCTCGATGCTGTCCGGTTGCAGTTGCAGGGCGCGCTGCAACAGCCTGATTGCGCTCTCGATATCACCAAGGTTCTTAAGGTGTGTGCCCAGGTTATTCAGCCCTGCAAAATGATCCGGCTTGAGCTGCAACAGCTTTTGGTATGCCAGTGTGGCGTCACTCAACAGGCCCGCCTGCCGAAGTGCGTTGGCAAGAAAGTAATGTGCCTCGATGCACCCAGGGTCCAGCCGGACTGCCTCGCGGTAACAGGATAACGCGTCTTCCAACCGGCCTTGTTGCTGGAGGGCTGCCCCCAGCGCATGGTAGCCAGGCGCATAGCCCGGCTGAACTGCAACAGCCTTGCGACAACTTTTCTCGGCCTGTATATAATCCTTCAGGCGCCGCTGAATCACGCCGAGCTCTACCCAGGCACTGGCATCATCCGGGTCCATCCCGCACAAACGTTCGTAGAACAAAACGGCCTCTGCGAGACGGTTTTCAGCAGCCAGCATACCGGCCATTTTCTTCAACTTATTGATTTTATTTATATTTACATTCATATCCAGCGTTTCTGGAAACACAGGCGGGCCGCATTCCGCAGCAAGACCCGAAGTCACTATAGTTCAGGTGTCGACTGACGCTTCCAGAGAATCCATAAGCGGGCGCAGGTACTCCCTGTAATGCTTCCAGCGACTCACAGACCTGGTGTAAACAGGTTGACGAACCTGCCCGTAACTCGGGGTATTCACATCCCGCTTTGTGGCATGAAATTCAAGGCAACGATCATTCCACTCCAGGCCACAGAACTCTACCAGTGAACGGCTGATCTTTTCGGGTTCTGCAACAAGATGTTCATACTGTATGTTTAGTATCGGGATGCTGAGCACGCTGTTCCAGTAGGCTATCAGATGCCGGTAAATGCTGTAATACCGGCCAAGGCGTTCAAGATCACAGGCATATGCATGTTGCGGAGTAAACAGCTGGAAATAGATAGAGATGCAGGTATCCAGCGGATCCCGCGCAATATGTATGATCTTCGCTCCCGGAAACAGCGATGATACAAGACCCAGGTGCATAAAATTGTGCGGGCACTTGTCTACCACACGGCTGGCCGCGCCGGAAAGATTTTCCAGCTGCCGCAGATGGAGAGTCGCATACCGTTCGAGGGTATGCTCCGAAATACTCCCGAAACCATCCGGGTACGACGACTGGTAGCGATTTCCGGGAAACAGCGTCCTGGCCATATCTTCCACAGCCCTGAGCTCACCGGCCCCATGCACCAGTGGATGACTGGCAAGTATCTGTTCCACCAGAGTAGTCCCGGAACGTGGCATGCCCACCACAAACACCGGGCACTCCGAACTGTTCTTCGCCGAGGGGATATCATTCCAGACACCCGGATCACAATGTGCTATTCGCCGGGTAATGCGTTCCGCCTGAAGATCGATATGATCTATACCCCGAACATCCGCAACAATATTGCAGTTCTGCTCGTTTGCCTTCC
>DRQL01000255.1 GCA_011371465.1 Gammaproteobacteria bacterium
CCGCCGCAGCACTTCCGCTTCACGCTCCGGACGATAGAACCCGGAATCGTCGCCCTCGCTGCGTTTGGACTCCGCCACCTGCTGCGCACATTCGGCGCGCGCGTTCAGCAGCTCCTGTATTTTCTCATCCAGGACATCGATACGCTTGCGTAACTGAGCGAGACTGGAGTCTGACATCCGCTTACCGGTCCTATAGTACCCGCACCGCCAGCACACCTTCCGTGGCCGCGATCCTGTCCGCACACCCGGTGCTGACTTCGCTGTCGACATCGACCAGTGTATAGGCCAGGTCGCCGCGCGACTTGTTGATCATGTCGACGATATTCAGGCCGGCATCCGCCAGTGTGGTCGAAATCTGTCCCAGCATGTTGGGCACGTTCTCGTTGACGATGGCGATACGGTGCTCGGCGTAGCGCTTCATGTACACCTTGGGGAAATTGACCGAATTGCGTACGTTGCCGTTTTCCAGGTAATCACGGATCTCGTCGGCGACCATGATGGCGCAGTTGTCTTCCGCTTCTTTGGTCGATGCGCCCAGGTGCGGCAGGGTCACCACGCGCGGGTGATCTTTCAGCAGGTTGCTGGGGAAATCACACACATAGGCATACACCTTGCCTTCGTCCAGCGCCTTCACCACGGCTTCATCGTCGATGATGCCGTTGCGCGAGAAATTGAGCAGCACCACGTTGTCCTTCATGGAGCGCAGCCGGTCGGCATTGATCATGTGGCGTGTTCCGTCGACCAGTGGCACGTGGAAGGTGACGAAGTCCACCTGTGAGAGCAAATCATCCACGCCGGTGGCCTGCTCGACGTCCGATGACATCTGCCAGGCACTCTGCACCGTGATGTCCGGGTCATAGCCGATCACTTTCATGCCCAGCGCCTGGGCGGCGTTGGCGACCTGCACACCAATGGCGCCCAGGCCGATTACGCCCAGGGTGCGCCCGGGGAGTTCCATGCCGGCGAAGTTCTTTTTGCCACTTTCGACCTGCTTGCTGATTTCGCTGTCGTCGCCGCTCAGGCTGCGAGCGAAATTCCAGCCCTGTACCAGGTTGCGCGCTGCCATCAGCATACCGGCCAGTACCAGTTCTTTCACGGCATTGGCATTGGCGCCGGGTGCGTTGAAGACCGGCACGCCGCGTTGGCTCATTTTGTCGACCGGGATGTTGTTGACCCCGGCACCGGCACGACCGATGGCGCGCACGGATTCCGGAATATCCATGTCGTGCATATTATAGGAACGCAGCAGGATGGCATCCGGGTGCTGCATTTCGGAGGCGACTTCGTACTGGTCGCGCGGCAGCCGTTCCAGGCCGGCGATGGAGATGTTATTCAGTGTCAGGATCTTGTACATGTTCTCTTCTTCGTGGTGAGGCCGTATCGATCCCGGGTGTACGTACGTTCCGGGACTCGCGGTAAATACGTCCCTGTACGCTCGATGGCAGCATCCCTGCTGCCAACGGTCCCGGAACGTACGTACACCCGGGATCGATACTCAGCATCTGTAATTAGCCGTGTTTCTTTTCAAATTCAGCCATGAAATCAACCAGTGCGCGCACACCTTCTTCCGGCATGGCGTTATAGATACTGGCACGCATGCCACCTACCGAGCGGTGGCCTTTCAGGGTGACCAGACCGGCCTGTTTGGCTTCTTCCAGGAAGGTGGCATCCAGTTCCGGGTCGGCCAGGGTGAACGGCACGTTCATCCAGGATCGGCAATCCGGGTCGACCGGGTTGCTGTAGAAACCGGAACCATCGATGGCATCGTATAACAGCTTCGCCTTGCTGTGGTTCACCATGGCAATCGCTTCCAGCCCGCCCTTGCGCTTCAGCCAGTCGAACACCAGCCCGGCCAGGTACCAGCCATAGGTCGGCGGTGTGTTGTACATGGAATCATTGTTGGCGTGGGTGGCGTAATCGAACATGACCGGCTGGCCTTCGACCGGCTGTCCGATCAGGTCATCGCGCACGATGACGACCGTGAGACCGGCCGGGCCGATATTCTTCTGCGCGCCGGCGTAGATCACACCATAGCGACTGACGTCGATCGGCCGAGACAGGATGGTCGATGACATATCCGCCACCAGCGGCACCTCGCCGACGTCCGGAATCCAGTGGTACTCGACACCACCGATGGTTTCATTCGGGGTGTAGTGCACGTAGGCCGCGTCGCCGTCCAGCTGCCAGCCGGCGGGATCGGGGATGGTGGTGAACTTTTCCGCCTCGGAGCTGGCTGCGACATTGACCTTGCAGTAACGCTTGCCCTCGGCAATGGCTTTCTTGCCCCAGGCACCGGTCCAGATGTAGTCCGCCTTGTCCTTGCCGCGCAGCAGGTTGATGGGCACCATGGCAAACTGGCTGGAGGCTCCGCCCTGCAGGAACAGAACCTTGTAGTTATCGGGGATTTTCATCAGCTCGCGCAGGTCGGCTTCCGCCTGCTGCGCGATGGACATGAATTCCTTGCCGCGGTGACTCATTTCCATGACCGACATGCGGCTGCCGTGCCAGTCCACCAGTTCGTCACGCGCCCGCTCCAGCACTTCTGCCGGTAGTACCGCAGGTCCGGCGCTGAAGTTATACACCTTGCTCATGCTATACAGCTCCTAGAAAA
>DRQL01000256.1 GCA_011371465.1 Gammaproteobacteria bacterium
CAGCGCAATGTGGATAACCCGGCCTGACCGGGACCCGGCTATAACCATGTGAAAAAAACCTTTTTGTGTGCCCGCTTGCTGGGTACACTGAAACCAATCCCCAGGGGACATTTATATTTTCGCGAGGTATACAGAATGGACGTGATGGAACGCATTAAACAAACCGTTGAGAGTAATCCCATCGTTATTTTCATGAAGGGTACGCCGCAGATGCCGATGTGCGGCTATTCCAGTCGTACCTCGCAGATGTTGCAGGAATGCGGGGTCGACTTTGCGCACGTCAATGTACTGGCGGATCCGGAAATTTTCGAGAACCTGCCGCGCTATGCGAACTGGCCTACGTTCCCGCAGGTCTATGTGAACGGGGAACTGATCGGCGGACACGACATCGCCATGGAGATGTTCCAGAAGGGTGAGCTGAAACCCCTGTTGCAGGAGGCGGTCAACAAGGCGCACTAGCGGCACGCAGGTCAACGGCAGGCAGATGTGGGGCAGGGTGAGTGGTTCACCCTGCCCTTTTTTATGTGCCGGTAAAGAGTTTTGCGTTCACCAGGAAATGCACCCAGATACTGGCCGCATAGCCAAGCGCAATGGCCCAGCTCCACTTCAGGTGCGAGAAGAAGGTGTAGATCCCGCGCGCCTGCCCCATGACGGCCACGCCGGCAGCGGAGCCGATGGATAACAGCGAGCCGCCGACCCCGGCAGTCAGTGTGACCAGCAGCCACTGGCCGGCATCCATGGACGGCTGCATGGCCAGCACGGCAAACATGACCGGGATGTTGTCGATAATCGCGGAAAGAACGCCGACCAGGATATTGGCCTGGGTTGCGCCCAGGTCGCCATACATGAGTTCAGAGCCGACCGCCAGGTAGCCCAGCGCTCCCAGGCCGCCCACGCACAGAATGATGCCGTAGAAAAACATCAGGGTGTCCCATTCGGCGCGTTCCAGGGATTTGAAGATATTGAATTCGGCCTGTCCGCTGTGTACCGGCTGCTTTTCGATATCCAGGTTGTTACTGCCCAGGGATTCAGCCGGGGTGGCGAACACGGATGAAGATCGACGCTTGAGGTAGTAGCCGTACAGCTTGAGAAAACCCAGCCCGGTCATCATGCCCAGCACCGGCGGCAGGTGCAGGAAGTTATGTGCCGACACGGCCATGGTAATGGTCAGGATAAACAGGCCGACCACCACCCAGGCACCGTACTGCAGTTCGGCCCGGTCGTTGCTGGCTTCGGGGGCTATGCCGGGAACGGTCAGCCCGAGAATGATGGCAGGCACCAGCCAGTTCACCACCGACGGGATGAACAGGGAGAAGAAGTCCTGGAACTGAACGATGCCTTTCTGCCAGACCATCAGGGTGGTGATGTCTCCAAACGGGCTGAAGGCGCCGCCGGCATTGGCGGCAACGACGATGTTGATGCAGGCTACCGTGACAAACCGGTGATTGTTGCCGCCTACGGCCATTGCCACCGTGGACATCAACAGCGCCGTGGTGAGGTTGTCGGCGACCGGCGATATCAGGAAGGCCAGCAGTCCGGTGATCCAGAAAATCTGGCGCAGCGAAAAACCGCGTGTGACCAGCCACACGCGCAGCGCTTCAAAGACGCCGCGTTCATCCATGGTGTTGATATAGGTCATGGCCGCCAGCAGGAACAGGAACAGCTCGCCGAACTCTTCCAGGTTGTGCTTGACGGCGATTTCAGCGCTGTGGGTATCGCCGCTCGCGGCATAGACCAGGGCAACGATGGCCCAGATCAGCCCGGCCGCCACCATGGTGGGTTTCGATTTGCGCATGTGCAGCGCTTCTTCAGCGATGACAAAACTGTAGGCCAGGACAAACAGTCCGACCGCCAGCCAGCTGGCCCAGTGGCCGGTGAAATCCTGCGGGTGACCGCCTTCCACTGCGTTGGCAACGCCTGGTAGCAGCAGCATGCCCGCCAGGCCGGCAAGCGCCGGCCGGTAGTGCTGGTAACTATGCGTTCGAGTCATTCCCTTGCTCCCGGTGCGATTCAGTGTGGAGTGTATGTGTTGCCAGTGGTTCAGGCAACGCGGTTACGGCCAAGGTGTTTTGCCTGGTAGAGCGCCTGGTCGGCACGGTGGACCACTTCCTGCCAGTCCTGGCCGGCGCCGGGTGCCGGCTGCAGGCTGTCAACCAGTCCTGCACTGATGGTAATGACGCCGTACGGGCTCTTGCAATGCGGGATTGCGGTATCGAACAGTTCGCGCACCAGGCGTTGGCACAGCCTGGCGCCACCGTCGGCAACGGTGTCGGGTAACAGCAGCAACAGTTCTTCACCGCCATAGCGGTACAGGCGATCAGATGCGCGAATGGCAGAACCGATGGTCCCGGTCACCTGCTGCAGCGCCCGGTCACCGGCCTGGTGGCCGTAGTGATCGTTGTAACGTTTAAAGTAATCGATATCCAGCAAGGCTACCGTGTAGGGACGCTGGTAACGGCCGGCCAGTGAGTGGGTATGCTGCATGTCCACTTCCATGGAGCGTCGGTTGCCGATGCCGAGCAGTGCATCTTCCATGCACAGCGATTCCAGTTCGCGGTTGGCATTGAGCAGTTCTTCCGTGCGGTTTTTTATGGCGCGCTCGATGATGACCTGCTGCATTTCGGTCACCCGGAAATGGGCCCGGGTCAGATCGGTCTGGGTCAGCAGGCCGACCAGCTGCTGGTCGTCGTCCACCACCGGCAGGTGGCGTACATGCTCTGCGCGGGAGATCACCAGCGCATCGAACAGGGACTGGTCCTGTTGCACCGTGTGGGGCGGTGTCGACATGAATGCAGCGGCGGGTTGCCCGGCGAGGTCCGGGTCATCCATCAGTTTCTGCAGGACCTGTACCAGGTCGCGTTCGGTGATGATTCCTTCCGGGCTGCCGTGGCTGCCGATCAGGGTGCAGGAGTGCCGCTTGCGCTGCATGCGCGTGATAACCTCACGCAGGGGTGTGCCGGGCGCCATCAGTTCGATGTCGCGTGTCATCAGATCGCTTACGGATATTTCTTTCACCTGGATTCCCGGGCTATTGGACAATGAATACGTTGGTGTGTATGCCTTAACGGCAATTGTCAAGGAAAATTTCGTGAATCCGGTGCAATCATGCGGCCTGCCTAGTGGCTGGTTCTGACTGCGTCCATCTCTGCAAGCTCCTTGAGGATGGCAAGGACCAGTTTTTCGCCCTCTTCGGTCATGCCCTCGGTCAGTTTGTCCGCATCGCGCTCACCCTGTACCAGCGGGCGGATAATGCCGGCCAGGCGGGCCATGTCGCCGCCGGCCTTCAGCATTTGCTGGGCCATGGTGCCCAGTAATTGCAGGGTTTCGAGGTTGCCGGAGCGAGCGCCGTTGATCATGGCCGCAATCCCCGGGGCGGCCA
This sequence comes from Gammaproteobacteria bacterium, assembly GCA_011371465.1. Classification (GTDB taxonomy): domain Bacteria; phylum Pseudomonadota; class Gammaproteobacteria; order DSM-19610; family DSM-19610; genus Thiogranum. Next base: position 3,380 of record DRQL01000256.1, read on the forward strand.
TGGCACCGTCCGCGCCGGCGCCGAGATCGGGCAGGGTTTCCGGGTTTTGCAGGCCGCGCAGGATAGACTGCACGATAACCCGGTCCTCGTCGTCCAGACCGCTGAGTACCGTGTCGTTGCGCGTTCCCGCCAGTATTTTCCGAATCGCCCCCACCAGCTGCAGCCAGCCGTTCTGTTCGGCCTGTTTCAGGATATCGTCCAGGTCGGGTACCATACCGCGGTTCTGGCAGCCAATGACCACGCGGTGTATCAGTCCGGTGTGGGCTTCGATGATCTGTTCGTCTTTGTCGGGCAGGGTGGCCATCTGTTCACCTGTTCTGTAGGGTTTTACTCACCGGGGGAATAGTTTAGAATGAGTCTAAGTCTTGAATCTATTCTTCCCCTAATGAATATAAGGAATTACGACTATGCATCTGAAAACCTCCTTATTGTCTATTGTTTTTGCGTTGACGACAAACACCGCTACCGCGTATGAATGGCAGGCCCTGCCGGAGCAGGCCCCGGCTCCGGCGGATAACCCGACCACCGCGGAAAAAGTCGAACTGGGACGCCTGCTGTACATGGACCCGCGGTTTTCGCAGACCGGTACGGTTTCCTGTAATTCCTGTCACAACCTGATGCTTGGCGGTGATGACAACCGCCCGGTTTCTATGGGCGTACATGGCAAGACCGGCGGCCGCAGCGCGCCCACGGTCTGGAATTCGGCCTTTTCCTCCGCCCAGTTCTGGGATGGCCGCGCCGCCAGCCTGGAAGACCAGGCCCGGGGGCCGGTGACCAACCCGGTGGAGATGGGGATGAGTGACCTGGAAAAAGCCATGAACCGCGTACGGGCGATACCGGGTTACAAACCCTACTTTGAACGTGCCTTCGGTACGGATAATCCCATGACGGTGGACAACGCCGCCAAAGCGGTTGCGGCCTTTGAACGCACCATGATTACGCCTGACAGTCCCTACGACCGGTTTGTGAAAGGAGACAAAGAGGCGCTGACTGAACAGCAGCAGCGAGGTATGAAGACCTTTGCCGACACCGGTTGCACCAGTTGCCACTCCGGACCGGCCTTTAACGGCCCGACCATGGCGGCAGGGACCGGTTTCTTCATGAAGTTTCCGACCTTCGAAGACAGCGACTACGTCCAGCGTTATGACCTGATGAAGGACAAGGGACGCTTTGAGGTGACCGGCAAGAAGGAGGACCTGCACCTGTTCAAGGTGCCGACGCTGCGCAATATTGCGCTGACGGCACCCTATTTTCACGCCGGCCAGGTAGCGACCCTGGACGAGGCCGTGAAAGTGATGGCGAAAGTACAGCTCAACAAGACACTCAGCGATGAGCAGGTGGCTGACATCGTGGCTTTTCTGAACGGGTTGACCGGTGGATTCCCGGAACAGAAGCTGCCGCGCTTACCGGCAACACCCGGCTGGACATTGATCGGTAGCAAATAGACAAGGCGCTGGCAGGGGCGGTCTGCTGACGGCAAACGCAGGCCCCGACCTTTCGCGCCGAAGGCCGGCGCTCCTACGCGGGGTGTAATCAGCTGATGGTTGCGTCCCAGCGGTTCACGATGGTGCAGAACAGCTCTGCGGTGCGTTCCGCGTCATATTTGGCGGAGTGCGCCTGTTCCTGGTCCCACTCGATACCGGCGGCTTTTGCGGCGCGCGCCAGCACGGTCTGGCCGTAGGCCAGTCCGCCCAGCGTGGCGGTGTCAAAGCTGCTGAACGGGTGGAAGGGGTTGCGTTTGATCTTGCAACGCTCGGCGGCGGCGTTGACAAAGCCCAGGTCGAAAGACGGGTTGTGGCCCACCAGGATAGCGCGCGTGCAGGCGCTTTCCTTGACCGCGCGGCGTACCGGCTGAAAAATCTGTCGCAGGGCCTCTTCTTCCGGTTTGGCCATCCGGAACGGGTGGTAGGGGTCGATACCGGTGAATTCCAGGGAAGTTTCATCCAGGTTGGCGCCGGGGAAAGGCTCTACGTGACAGGCGTGGGTGTACACGGGATGCAGTTGTCCCGCCGCGTCGAATTCCACGATAACGGCGGCAATTTCCAGCAGCGCATCGCGTTTCGGATTAAAGCCTGCTGTTTCCACGTCGACAACCACCGGAAGAAAGCCGCGGAACCGGTTGGCAATTTTTGCTGATGCGGTATCGTTTGACATGTCTACAGCATACCGGAAGCCGTCCATGAACGTGAAACAATCCTGCTACAGTCATTCTTTGTTGAGGTGGTTTTTCCTGACCCTGGCATGGGTTGTTGCGGCGAGCGGCGTGTATGCCGGCGACCGTTTCGATGCGGGCCTGCTGTGGAAGATCGAGTCCGCCGGCGCTGTACCGAGCTACCTGTTTGGCACCATGCACAGCGATGATCCGCGCGTGGTGAAACTGCCTCCCGCAGTGCAGCAGGCCTTTGACCGGGCCGGCAGTGTAACCCTGGAGGTCGAGCTGGATGCGCAGGCCCTGGTCAGTCTGTCGAGCGCATTGCTGCTGGACAATGGCAGCAACCTGGAGTCACTGGTCGGGGATGATCTGTACCGGCGCTCGGTACAGGCGCTGGGTGCGCAGGGTGTGCCGGATGTGCTGGTGGCCGGCATGAAGCCCTGGGCGGTCGCGGTAACCCTGATGACGCCGCCGAACCAGGGCGGCGAAGTGCTCGACCAGTTTTTGTACCGGCAGGCAAAGAACAGCGGCAAAAAGGTCAGCGGGCTGGAAACTGTTGCCGAACAGCTGGCGCTGTTTGATGAGCTGTCGCTCGACGTGCAGATCGCGTTGTTGAAGGATACGCTGGATAACCTGTCGGATATTCCGCGGATGCTCGCTGATCTGCAGGCGGCATACCTTGACCGGGACCTGAAACGGCTGGTGGCAATCAATGAAAGTGCGATGCAGGAAAGCGATCCGGAAATGGCGCGGGATTTTAACCGGAAAGTGATTATTGACCGTAATCACCGCATGGCGGAGCGCATGAAAAGCCGCCTGGATGCCGGTAACCAGTTCATCGCGGTAGGTGCCCTGCACCTGCCCGGCAGCGAGGGCTTGCTGACGCTGCTGAGCGGTCAGGGCTACCGGGTCACGCGGGTGTACTGACCGGGTTCACTCCACCATCCAGTCGATGGTTTCGCCGGAGCGCATGGGTACCAGCCGGTCATTTTCCAGCGGGTAATCGGCCGGCACCTGCCACGGGTTTTTCACCAGGCTGATCCGGTCTTCATTGCGCGGCAAGCCATAGAAATCCGCGCCAAAGCTGCTGGCAAAGTCTTCCAGCCGGTCCAGTGCCCCGGCCTGTTCGAACGCTTCCGCGTAGAGTTCGATGGCCGCGTGCGCCGTGTACAGGCCGGCGCAGCCACAGCTGCTTTCCTTGGCGCTGCGGG
>DRQL01000257.1 GCA_011371465.1 Gammaproteobacteria bacterium
GAATCCACAATATCCAGGGCCACATGGACTTCGTCGATGCCCAGTTCGCCCCCGGGGAGACGCGGGTCACGGATCACGACCTGGTTGAGCTTCAGTACCGGTGACAGGCCACGCCAGGCGGCATCCAGCGAGCCGATACGAACCGGCTGCCCGAGCACCCTCTGTGCCACAGACTGTAACTGGACCCTGTACTCGGACATACCGGGCAGCAGCAGGCGTGCCGCACTCAGTGTAACCGCCAGGGTCACCACGACGGCCGCGGTACTCCACCAGGCCCATGCCGCCATACGCCGTGCAACCATGCCTGCTAGCCCCGGGGAACCCTGCAGGTACGCGGACAGGGGGGTGTCGCGTACCTACAGCAACACGACATCAAACTGTTCCTGGTTATACAGCGCCTCAACCTGGAACTTGATGGGCTTGCCGATAAAAGACTCCAGTTCCGCCAGACTGGTGGACTCCTCGTCCAGCAGCATATCCACGACTTCCTGGGCAGCCAGCACCAGCAACTGCTGGACATCGAACTGCCGGCTCTCGCGCAGGATTTCCCGGAATATTTCGTAGCACACGGTTTCCGCTGTCTTGATCGATGCACGGCCACCGCAGGTGGGGCAGGTTTCGCACAGGATGTGCTCGAGGCTCTCACGGGTACGTTTGCGGGTCATCTGTACCAGGCCGAGATTGGATATCTCGCTGATATGGCAATTGGCGTGGTCGCGCTCGATATGCTTTTCCAGCGCGCGCAACACCTGGCGCTTGTGCTCTTCGGTCTGCATGTCGATGAAGTCGATAATGATCATACCGCCCAGGTTACGCAGGCGTAACTGCCGCACGATCGCCTGCGCCGCTTCCAGGTTGGTCTTGAAAATGGTCTCTTCCAGGTTGCGATGTCCCACGTAGGCGCCGGTATTCACATCAATGGTGGTCATGGCCTCGGTCTGGTCGAGCACCAGGTGTCCGCCCGATTTGAGCTGCACCTTGCGGTCCAGCGCCTTCTGGATCTCGTCGTCGATACTGTACAGGTCGAAGATGGGGCGCTCGCCGGGGTAGTATTCCAGCTTGCCGGCCAGTTCGGGAGTAAACTGTTGTACAAATTTTTCCGTACGCTGGAAGGTCTCCCGCGAGTCGATGCGCAGTTTCTCGACCTCGGTATCGGAGATATCCCGCAACACGCGCAGCACCAGCGGCAGGTCTTCGTGCACCACCTCGCCCGGGCCTGCCGTGGCAATGCGCTCCTGCACGGAAGACCACAGGCGTTGCAGGAACTTCAGGTCGTACACGATGGCTTCTTCGCTGACGTTCTCCGCAGCGGTACGCAGGATAAAACCCCCGCCCGCTTCCTTACCGCGCGCGTTGATAACCAGTTCGCGCAGGCGCTGGCGCTCTTCTTCCTGTTCGATGCGCTGGGATACGCCGACGTTGCCGGCTTCCGGCATGAACACCAGGTACCGTGAAGGAATGGTGATGTGCGTGGTCAGGCGCGCGCCCTTGGTGCCCAGCGGGTCCTTGATGACCTGCACCAGCACCTCCTGCCCTTCCTGCAGCAGGCGGCTGATACTGTCGCCGTTCGCGCCCTGCTCGACCCGTTCCTCGTCACTGCCCTGCGCGATATCGGAAGCGTGCAGGAAAGCGGCTTTCTCCAGACCGATATCGATGAATGCCGCCTGCATACCCGGTAATACGCGACTGACCACGCCCTTGTAGATATTACCGACCAGCCCGCGCCGCCGGGCACGCTCGATAAAGACTTCCTGCAGCATGCCGTTCTCGACGACCGCGACCCGGGTTTCCTGCGGGGTCACGTTCGCCAGCAGTTCAACTGTCATGTGTGTTGTCCAATACCTGAATACCGAATTCCTGCAACAACTGGCCGGTTTCATACAGGGGCAAACCCATCACACCGGTATAACTGCCTTCCAGCCGTTCAATAAACAGTGCGCCAATCCCCTGGATGGCGTAGCCCCCGGCCTTGTCGCGCGGTTCGCCGGTACGCCAGTAGGCATCGATTTCCGCGGCCTCCAGCGGGCGGAACCACACCCGGCTGGTACTGAGCCGCACGGCTTCACGCTCGCGCACCAGGGCAACAGCGCTCAGTACCCGGTGCTCCCGGCCGGACAGGGCCTGTAACATCTGTCTCGCCTGCTCCGGGCCGCCCGGTTTTCCGAGCATCCGCCCGTCCAGCACTACACTGGTATCGGCCCCCAGCACCGGCAGCTCATCTTCGCCTTCATGTTGCCGAACCGCTCGTGCTTTTTCCAGTGCCAGGCGCACCACGCAGTCCTCGGCGCTCTCATTGTGCAGCGGGCTTTCATCGATCGCTGTGACCTGCTGCCGAAAAACGATACCGGCCTGCCGCAGCAACGCCTGGCGGCGGGGTGAAGCGGAAGCCAGGATCAGCTGCGCATCCATGCTCAGGCCCGGTGGTAGGGGTGGTGGCGGATGACGGTCCAGGCCCGGTACAACTGCTCGGCCAGCAACACCCGCACCAGCGGGTGCGGCAGGGTCAGCGCCGACAGCGACCAGCGCAACTCCGCCCGTTCCAGGCAGGCATCCGCCAGTCCGTCGGGCCCGCCGATCAGCAGGCTGACGTCGCGCCCGTCCTGCAGCCAGGAAGCCAGCCTCTCAGCCAGCTGCCCGGTCGACCAGCTACTGCCGGCCACGTCCATGGCAATCACCAGCTGCCGGGGACCGGTAGCAGCGAGCATGCGTTTGCCTTCTTCGCTGACGGCCCGCTGCGTCGATGCGGACCTGCCGCGCTGACCGAGCGGTATTTCCACCAGTTGCAGACGGCACTCATGCGGCAGGCGGCGTGCATATTCCCGGTAGCCTTCGTCCACCCAGGCGGGCATCCGGGTTCCGGCGGCGATGAGGGTGATGTCCACAGGCGCAAATCAGAAAACCGGAACCGGCCAGCGGCGGGTGTCAGCCCTGTTCACTTTTACCACGACTTTCCTCGGTGACAGACCAGAGCTTCTCCAGTGCGTAGAATTCGCGGGTACGTGGCTGCATGACGTGCACCACCACATCACCGAGGTCCACCAGCACCCACTCGCCCTCGCGCTCGCCTTCCACGCCCAGCGGCACCACGCCCGCCTGCTTGCAGGCCTGGACCACGGCGCCGGCCAGCGACTTTACGTGGCGATCCGAGGTGCCGCTGGCAACAATCATGTAGTCGGTTACCGAGGTCAGCTCGCGCACATCGAATGCGGCGATATCCACCCCCTTGAGATCATCCAGCGCTTTCAGCGCAACCTTTTTCAATGCTTCAGTCTGCATACCACTTCTCTTGTGTAATTCGTTCGAGTACCGGATCCGGCAGCAAATAGCGCGGACTCTTTCCCGCTGCCAGCAGGTCCCGGATCTGTGTCGACGAAACCGACAGTTGCGTAACCGGGATGTCGATCACGCAACCGGCGGAGCGTTCATGCAACGCCCGGCTGTCCGTTACGTGCGTGCTGTTCAGGCGGTCCACCAGCGCCCGCGGTGTTGACGCTCGGGCACCGGGCCTTTGCATCACCACCAGGTGGCACAGCGCGGGAATATCCTGCCAGCGGTGCCAGCTCTCCAGCCCCAGCAGCGCGTCTGCACCCAGCACCAGGCACAGCGGCGTTTCGCCCTGTTCCGCACGGATCGATTCCAGGGTATCCACCATATAGGAAGGACCTTCGCGCTGCAGCTCGCGCGTATCGATCTCCAGGGCCGGTTCGTCCGCCACGGCCAGCTGCAGCAGTTCCAGTCGCTGCGCCGCACCGGCCCGGGGTGCGGGGCGGTGCGGCGGCGTGCGACAGGGCAGCAGGTGAACAACGGGAACACCCAGTGCCTGCTGCACCTCCAGGGCCGGGCGCAGGTGACCAAAGTGGACGGGGTCGAAGGTCCCACCGAGAATACAGATCATGAGGTCCGGAATAGATGCAGGCCGGTTTCAGGAACGGATGTGTCCGTCGCCGAGCACGATGTACTTCAATGTGGTGAGTCCTTCCAGGCCAACCGGGCCGCGCGCGTGCAGTTTGTCGGTGCTGATACCGATTTCGGCGCCCAACCCGTATTCGAATCCGTCGGCAAAGCGGGACGAAGCATTGACCATGACCGAACTGGAATCCACTTCACGCAGGAAACGCCGTGCACGCGTGAAGTTCTCGGTAATGATGACATCGGTATGCTGCGAACCATGCCGGTCGATGTGTTCCATGGCGGCATCCATGTCGTCGACGATGCGCAGCGCCAGGATGGGCGCCAGGTACTCTTCATCCCAGTCCGCATCCTGTGCGGCGCGGATATCCGGCAGGATGCGGCGGCTGCGTTCGCAACCGCGCAGTTCCACACCCGCGTCCTGGTAGCGCTTGCCCAGCAGCGGCAACACCTGCTCCGCAATGCCCTCGGCAACCAGCAGGGTCTCCATGGTATTGCAGGTGCCGTAGCGCTGGGTCTTGGCGTTAAACGCCACCTTGACGGCCTTGTCGATATCGGCCTGGTCATCGATATAGGTGTGACAGACGCCGTGCAGGTGCTTGATAACCGGTATCCGGGATTCCGCCGTCACGCGTTCGATCAGCCCCTTGCCACCGCGCGGCACAATGACATCGACATAGTCCTGCAACTGTAACAGTTCACCGACCGCAGCGCGATCGGTGGTGGCGACCACCTGCACCGCATTGGCGGGCAGGCCGGCCTGCTCCAGGCCCTGCTCGATACAGCGCGCCACTGCCTGGTTGGAATGCAGCGCTTCCGAACCGCCGCGCAGGATACAGGCGTTACCGGACTTGAGGCAGAGCGCCGCGGCGTCTGCGGTCACATTGGGGCGCGACTCGTAAATAATGCCGATGACACCCAGCGGAACGCGCATGCGCCCAACCTGTATACCGGAAGGCCGGTAGTCCAGACCGCTGATCGCTCCCACCGGGTCGGCCAGCGCAGCAATCTGGCGCAGGCCTTCCGCCATCGCCTCGATGCGCGCATCGGTCAGTTCCAGCCGGTCCAGCAGGGCGGCATCCAGGCCGTGCTGCCGGCCGGCTTCCAGGTCCTTCTGGTTCTCGCTCTTCAGCCGCGCCCTGTCCGTCAGGATGGCGGCGGCAATGGCTTCCAGTGCAGCGTTTTTGGCGCCGCTTTCCGCACGGCTGACGAATCGTGCAGCGGCACGCGCTTTCTGTCCCAGCTCAAGCATGTAGGCAGAGACATCGAATTCAATGGATTGTGCAGATTTTGTCATACCCTGGCCGTCGTGTTCAGGCGGAATTTCGCAGCGGCGCCGTACCGGCCAGCCGCAGTGCCAATTGTAACAGCTCATCCCAGGCACTGCCCGGCGCACGCCCCTTGATAACCCGGTCCAGGCGCGCACAGTGCTGCAACAGGGCCCACCACTGGCGTCCGCGAATACGCGCTAATACACCACTGATCAGGGGCTTGCGCTTGTCCCACACGCGCCAGGCGCCCATCACCCCGGCCAGTGACTTGCCACCCTGCAGCTCCCGCGCCATGCTGGCGAGCATGCGAATTTCGCGGTTCAGCGCCCACAGCACCAGCACCGGCTCCACCGCTTCCGCACGCAAGCCGGCCAGCATACGCTGAACGTGCAGCGCCTCCCCGGCCAGGGCGGCATCCACCAGGCCGAAAATATCGTAGCGGGCGCTGTCCGTCACCAGCTCCGTAACCGTCTCTACCGGCAGCGGGCCCGGGCCGTTCAGCAGGTAGAGCTTCTCGATCTCCTGCGCCGCAGCCAGCAGGTTGCCCTCCACCCGTTCGGCGATCAGCTGCAGGGCGTCGCGTTCCGGCTGCATACCGCGGGCGCGCATGCGCTGCTCGATCCAGGCCGGAAGCTGCGCGGTTTCCACCGGCCACACCGGCACGCTGACACCCGCCGCGTCCAGCCCCTTTGCCCATTTGCTCCTGCGCGCGGCGGGTTCGAGTTTTGCCGAAACGATCAGCAACAGGGTGTCTTCGGGGGGCCTTGCCACGTACTCAGCCAGTGCCTTTGCCCCCTCCTTGCCCGGCTTGCCGGTCGGCAGGCGCAATTCGAGCAGGCGGCGCTCGGCAAACAGCGACAGGCTGTCGCTGGCAGCCGCGAGGCGTTGCCAGTCGAACCCCGGCTCGACGCTGAATACCTCCCGCTCGCTGTATCCTTGCTCCCGGGCGGCAGCGCGCACGGCATCGGCGCATTCGTTCACCAGCAGGGTCTCGTTGCCGTGGATAAAGTAGACCGGCGCCAGACCCGCAGCAAGCTGCCCGCTCAGCTGGTTGGCATGCAACTGTGTCATGGGTGTTTGAGTCTCGCGTTGATGCGGGTGAGAATCTGCCGGGCCAGGCTGCTGCGCATCTGCACATGCAGTTGTTCCGCTTCCGATACCTTGCCGAGCAGTTCGTTTTCATCAAAGACCAGGTCTCGAATCATGCGCAGGTTCTGCGCCGGCACCAGCACCTGGCCTTCGCGGTCGGTCAATTCGAACGTAACAGCATCGTACAACTCGTACTCGCTGGCCTTGCCGGTACTGCCTACCGACAGGATGCGGTTTTCCGACTGTTCTTCGATGACTTTCAGCACCGCGGTCGCCTGTTCAGGGCTGTCCACCACCCTGGCCCCGGAGGCTTCCAGCTCATTGCGCAGTGAACGGGCCATGCCGGTGAACGGGCTGTCCGACTCGATGTAGGTTTGCTGCAACTGCGCAGGCAAATCCATATCGCCGCGCAACTGGAAGCCGCAGGCCGGCAATACCGTCAGCGACAGGAGCATCAGCCCGGGAACCCGGTACCGGGATACCCACTGGCTGCAGGGGAAACGGGCACAGGCCCGGCGTAAACTGGTTATCATGTCGGTTCTCCTGTGCTCAGGCAACGACCAGGTTCACCAGGCGGCCGGGAACCACGATGGCCTTGCGCAAGTCCTTGCCTTCCACAAACCTTTTCACATTGGGTTCGTCCAGCGCGGTGTCGGTAATCAGCTCGTTCGTCGCATCGGCGGCTATGGTGATCCTGCCGCGCATCTTGCCATTGACCTGCACAGCCAGTTCCATACTGTCTTTCTGCATGGCAGCCTGATCGGCCTCCGGCCAGGCGTGATCAACGATCGCATCCTGGTGCCCCAGCGCGCTCCATAATTCGTGGCAAATGTGCGGCACGATCGGTGCCAGCATCAGCACAGCCGCATCGAGCGCCTCCTGCACCAGCGCCCTGCCCTGCGCCGAGTCATCCTGGAAGTGACCGAGCTCGTTCAGCAGTTCCATGTTGGCGGCAATGGCGGTATTAAACGTATAGCGGCGCCCGATGTCGTCACTCACCTTGCGGATGGTTTCATGCACCTTGCGGCGCAGGGCCTTCTGGACATCATCCAGGGCACCGGCATCCACCGCATCGGCCGACCCGGCCAGCACGTGAGTGTGTACGGCTTTCCACAGGCGCTTGAGGAAGCGTGATGCGCCTTCCACGCCGGAATCCGACCACTCCAGCGACTGGTCGGGGGGCGCCGCAAACATCATGAACAGACGCACTGTGTCGGCGCCGTGCCGGTCGATCAGGGACTGCGGGTCCACGGTATTGCCCTTTGACTTGGACATCTTGGAGCCGTCCTTGTTGACCATGCCCTGGGTCAGCAAATGCCGGAAGGGTTCATCCCCCCGCACCAGGCCCAGGTCGCGCATCAACTTGTGGAAAAACCGCGCATACAGCAGGTGCAGGACCGCGTGTTCAA
>DRQL01000258.1 GCA_011371465.1 Gammaproteobacteria bacterium
CGCTCGGGCAACGATATCGAGGACTACAGTGCCGAAGTGCCTCCGCTGGGTGGCACCGTACTGGCGTTCCGGCGTTGTGACCGATCCTGGCACGGTTACAAGCGTTTCGACGGTGAACGCCGCATGATACAGATGAGCTGGGTAAAACCGAATCGATTCGCCTGGTATGCGCAGCAGGCGGCACGCGCGTGCACCCATACCTTCAAGCGCATTGGCAGGTTGTTATCCTAGGCTTGGGCAATGCCGGATGCGACGCCAGGTCGCCTGGCAAGGACAGGATGAAGACCACGACCCGCCGGAACGAAGTGCGGCTGCCGCGCCTGCTGGCCGCGCCTTTTTCCCTGTTGCCGGGAACGGCCGGTTCGCGTGTCATGGCGTTGGCGCTGAACCGCGCGCTGGCTGAACCGTTGCGCGAGGGTGAGCTGGACTTCCTGCGCAACCGCAGTATCGAAATAGCGGTGCGTGATGCCGGCATGGTGTTCCGCCTGACGTATACGGGCGGTCGCCTGGGTGCTGTTGCGCGCAGCGGCACTGCCGACCTGGTCATAGCGGGGACGGTATACGATTTCCTGGCACTGGTCAGTCGCCAGGAGGACCCGGACACACTGGTTTTCCAGCGTCGCCTGGTCATGCAGGGTGATACCGAACTGGGCCTGCAGGTGAAAAATTTCCTGGATGGCCTGGACCCGGAATCGCTCGGCCTGCCGGGGAAGCTGGAACCCTTTCTGAAGAACGTCCTGTCGGTATACCAGCGCGCATTCGGCTAGGTTCCCCGAGCCAGTATTCGGCGGGAGCGCTCAGGTATCGGGTAACCAGCGACGTTTCATGCACAGCCACTGTTCCGGCTGCCGGCGAATCCAGCTCTCGAAGATCCGGTTAAGCTCTGTGGTGAGCTGCACCGGGTCAACCCCTGTTTTTTCCTGGTCGACACTGGTAACCGGGCGGTGAAAAACGGTGCGAAAGCGGGCGTTGCCGGTACGTTCCACCTGTACCGGTATTAACGGGCATTCCAGTTTCAGCGCCAGCCAGGCAGGTGTGATGCTGGTTGGCGCCTGGCGCCCGAAAAAGGGCACCGGCTCGCCCTTCTCCACGCGCTGATCGGGCAGCAGGCCCACCGAGCGCCCGGCACGGAGTTCGCGCAGCAACTGGCGGACGCCGTTTTCCCTGGCAATGAATCGGCAACCCAGCGACTTGCGCTGACGCTGGAGCATGCGCTCCAGTACCGGGTTGCGCTGCGGGCCGTAAATCACACTCAACGGGATCCCGGACCTGGCAATGGTCGCTGCCACCAGTTCCCAGTTGGCGAGGTGCGCGGTGACGTAGATGGCGGGCTGCCTGCCTGCAAATATTTTCCTTGAGTCCTCGTGCATGATCACATCGACAAACGGGGAACAACTGCCTGTCACCATGGTACCCAGGTGGGGGTACTCGGCCATGACTGCACCCAGGTTGCCCCATATCTTGCGGGCAAGTATTTCACGCTGTGCAGCACCCAGTTCGGGAAACGCCAGTTCCAGGTTGCCGGTCAGGCGATGGTGTTTATGTGTTCGCGGACCCAGCCGGCTGATCAGGGCGCGCCCGGTGGCCGACGCACGTTCCGGTGACATGGATCGAGCAAGCAACCAGAAGAGACGTAAAAACATGCCCTCCGCATGCGCGCCCAGGGTATGCAGCCATCGTGAACGTGGAGACCGTTTATGAAAAAGGATGCGTCCCAAGTATGACTCCCTCATCGCCAGGTGTTGTGCGATGCAGCATACGATGAGCATTCGTGTGCTGTCCCTCGACACCGGGGGACGATTCAAACGCAGCACTCGCTGAACGTATACTCCGGCGCCATCAGGGATATCGTTGTTGCCGGGAACGCAGTTGCCGGTATGCGAATGTCTATACAGAACCGGTGTAACGGAAGTACAGGAAGGGAGAAACGGATACATGCGCAAACTTTCGATAGACGGCAGGGATATCCAGGACGACAGTGCGTGCTATGTAATCGCCGAGATCGGCAACAATCACCAGGGCAGGCTGGAAACCGCCATGGAGATGTTCCGTGTCGCCCGGGATTGCGGGGCGGATGCCGTGAAACTGCAGAAGCGGGATAACCGCAGCCTGTACACGAGCGCCGCCTACCATCGTCCCTACGAACACGCCAACAGTTTCGGCCGGACTTACGGGGAACACCGGGAATACCTGGAGTTCGGCTGGAACGAGTACCGGGAACTGATGGACTATGGCAGGGAACTCGGGATCACGGTGGTTGCCACGGCCTTTGACATACCCAGCGCCGATTTTCTTGCCCGGCTGGATGTGCCGGCGTTCAAGGTGGCCTCCGGCGATCTGAAAAACATCCCGCTGCTCACCCATATTGCCGCCTTCGGCAAGCCCATGGTGATCAGTACCGGCGGCGGTACCATGGATGACGTCAACCGGGCCTACGACGCCATCATGCCGATCAACCAGCAACTCGGAATCCTGCAGTGCACCGCCGGCTACCCGGCGGAATTCGAGGAACTGAACCTGCGTGTCATTACCACCTTCCGTGAACGTTTCCCGCACGCCACGGTGGGTCTGTCCTCCCATGACAACGGTATCGCCATGGCGATTGCCGCCTTTATGCTGGGCGCCAGGATTGTCGAAAAACACTTTACCTTCAACCATA